>JAYOXJ010000172.1:0-4942 GCA_038152725.1 Rhodospirillaceae bacterium | reverse complement strand
GCGAACAAGACCACCAATCCCGCGGCGAATATCGTCAGTGCCCCGACGATCCAGCCCGGCGCCATCCAAGCGTCGGCGACCGAACCGCCTTTTGCCGTCGTCCCGCCGGCACTACCCCCGCCGATGCGGGGAGACAGCGCCAGTCTGACAACCGCCCACGTCGGCACACCGTGGACGACGGCGAATAATCCGGCCAGGGCCGTGCCGCCTGCGAAACCCATCGTTACGACCCCGGTGAGGGCGGCGATGGCGGCGGCCCGGGGGCCGAGTGCCAGCCCCGCCATCAACATCGGCAACGGGGCCATGTAAACGATGCCTATGGTTACGAACGCGCCGGTAAGCAACGCCATGGCTGCTGCGGCACTTGCCATTCCCGCCGCTATGGCGGTGAGGGCCTCGCGAGGCATCGTTTACTTCCGTTCGTTCTCGCGAACCTCTTACTTGCTGTCCATGTACGGCATCAGCGCGAGGTAGCGCGCGCGCTTGATCGCCTGCGACAGCTCACGCTGCTTCTTCGCGGAGACGGCGGTGATCCGGCTCGGCACGATCTTGCCGCGCTCGGAGACGAACCGCGACAGCAGCTTGAGGTCCTTGAAATCGATGGCCGGCGCGTTCGGGCTGGCGAACGGGCAGCTTTTGCGGCGGCGGAAGAAGGATGGCTTGCTCATGCTTCGTCTCCATCTTTCGAGTCACCGTCGGAACCCGAATCGTCGCTCATGTTGCGGCGCGGCGGACCGTCATCGTGGTCACGGCGCGGGCCGCGGTCGCGGCGCGGGCGATCGTCGCGGTCACGGTTGCGCATGATCGCGGACGGGCCAGCTTCGAGCTCGTCGACGCGCACGGTCATGTAACGCAGCACGTCTTCGTTGATGCGCATTTGCCGCTCCATCTCGTGCACGGCAGGCGCCGGCGCGTCGATGTTGAGGAGCACGTAGTGCCCCTTGCGGTTCTTCTTGATCTTGTATGCCATGGTGCGCAGGCCCCAGCTTTCGCGCTTGGAGACCGAGCCGCCACCATCGGCAATGACTTTTTCGAAGGTTTCCGCCAAGGCTTCGGCCTGGGTGGCGGAGATATCTTGGCGCGCGATGAACACGCTCTCGTAGTAGGGCACGACTTGTACTCCTTCCTATGGATTGTCTCATCCACGCACCACCATTGGCCGCGGAATAGCCGGCGTGCCGCCGGCAGGAAGTCATGAGGTGCCGAACTATACACGTTCGAAAAGCGGGTGCAAGCCAAACCGGCGGCGCTCAATACGGTAAAATTATCATTTATGACCTATGTATAATGGTATATGATTAAATCCTTGAGCTTAATGGCTCACATGGGCGAATTCATTTGAAACGTATCTGTCTGGCGGCAATACCTGGGAAGGAGCCGGAATCATGGACGCAACGTTGAACGATCAAGCCAAACGTCCGAAGAACGCCGACGGCACAGCCGACCGGGAAACGATTTTCGAGGATCCCAACAACGGACTGATACCATTGGTGGCGCGCGCGCATACCATGGAAGGCCTCAAGGCCTGCGCGACGCTGGTCATCAATCAGCTGTTCACCCGCAAAAAAGACGCCGCCGAGCGCGACCGTCTCAATGTCATGCTGGCCAAACTGATGGCGAGCGCCGAAGCCGAAGGCGGCGTGGAGGCGGCGCGTAACGGCGTCATCGGTCTGCTGCGCTCGGTCAAGCAAGAGCGCCTTTTGAAGGCGGCCGCCTACGTCGCGAAGAAACGTCAGAAGCCGGAAACCACCGAACGCGAACGCCGCAAGGCCGGCGGTGCCTTCCTTGGAGACGTACACCATCTATTTGCTTCCAAGTCGTCGAGCTTCGCCATCGTCGGCGGGCTCGCGCTCGTAGTGCTCGCTTTGATCGGCATCGGCGCCTATCTGGGCCTTGAGAAGGGTTTGACGTCGGTAGCGACCGAGACGCCGGCCAGCATGGCCGCGAAACCGCCGGCAGCTAAGGAGGAAGTTCTAGAAGCGCCGCCGCTGCCGAAGCCACCGGTCGAGAAAAAGATCGAACCCGCGCCATCGAAGCCGGCAACTGCCATGGAAAAGACTAAGGAAAAGGCGGTCGCGGCGGCGCGGCCGAACAAGCCGGAATATCCGAAGACGGTCTATTTCAAACCGATGTATTGGGTGCTCAAGACCACCGACATGCGGCGCGGCTATACTTATTACCAGCCGATGATCACCGTTGCCGATGCCAAGGCCTATTCGGCGCTGTGCACGCGCCTGCCAAGTGCTAACGATGTCTTCAATCTGGCGATGAGCCGCGCGCATCCTGACGGCGGCGGCGCCGACGCACGCCAGTTGGCCGATGCCGGGCGATGGGCGGTGGCGCAGCTGAACGACAAATTCGGCCGGGGTAGCGTGATGCGGGTCGACTTCCTGCGCGACGGCGATCCAAACTTCTCCAGCCGCGCGATCCCGTGCCGCTGACGGCTTGACTCGCCACCGGGGCCGGGTATCACTGGCCCTGTTTCATATTTGCTTCGATTTTGATTCGAAAGGGGGGCGGCGATGACGCGCGCATTCGTATTTCCGGGCCAGGGTTCGCAGGCGGTCGGCATGGGCAAGGCGCTGGCCGACAATTTTGCCGCGGCACGCGAGGTCTACCGGGAAGTCGACGAGGCGCTCGGCCAGAACCTCTCCAAGCTGATGTTCGAGGGACCTGAGGATCAACTCGTGTTGACCGAAAACGCACAGCCGGCGCTGATGGCGGTCAGCCTTGCCGCCGTGCGCACATTGCAGGCCGAGGGTAACTATGCGCTGCCCGGCAATGCCAGCTACGTCGCCGGCCATTCGCTCGGCGAATATTCCGCGCTCGCCGCCGTCGGTGTGTTTTCGCTCGCCGACGCAGCCAGGCTTTTGAAGACGCGCGGCAAGGCCATGCAGCAGGCGGTGCCGGTCGGCGAGGGCGCCATGGCGGCGCTGCTGGGGTTGAGCCCCGAGGACGCCGTTACCGTTGCCGCCGAGGCCGCCGGAGATGCAGTCTGCGACTTCGCCAACGACAACGCACCCGGCCAGGTGGTCGTGTCGGGATCCAAGGCGGCCGTCGAGCGCGCCCTCGAAATCGCCAAGGGCAAGGGTGCCAAGCGCGCGGTGCTGCTGCCGGTGAGCGCCCCCTTCCATTGCGCGCTGATGGCGCCCGCCGCGGACGTCATGGCCGATGCGCTTGCCGAGGTCACCATGAACGATCCGCTCGTGCCGGTGGTCGCCAACGTCACAGCCCAACCGGTGACTGATGCAATCGAGGTGCGCAGGCTGCTGGTCGAGCAGGTCACCGGCCGCGTGCGCTGGCGCGAATGCGTGCTGGCGATGAAGGGCCTCGGCGTCACCGAACTGGTCGAGGTCGGATCGGGCAAGGTGCTCTCCGGACTGGCCAAGCGCATCGACCGCGAGCTGGGTGCCAGCAACATCGAGACGCCGGAAGACGTCGCGGCGTTCCTCGCCGGATAACGCCGTCATGGAACTCGGGCTCAGGGGCAAGACCGCGCTGATCACCGGCGCCTCCAAGGGCATCGGCAAGGGCGTCGCAGAGGCATTGGCCGCCGAGGGCTGCGGCCTGCATCTGGTGTCGCGCACCAAGGCCGATCTCGACAAGGTGGCGGCCGATCTCAAGTCGCGCTTCGGCGTCGCCGTCGAAACCCATCCCTGCGATCTCGGCGAACCCGGCGCGGTCGATGCCTTGATCGGCGCCGTGCAACTCCCCGATATCGTTGTCAACAATGCCGGCGCCATTCCGGCCGGCACCGTCGACGCCATCGACGAGGTGCGCTGGCGCCAGGCCTGGGACTTGAAGGTGTTCGGCTATATCAACATGTGCCGCGCATTCTACGCTGCCATGAAAACTCGTGGCACGGGCGTCATCGTCAACGTCACCGGCCTTGCCGCCGACCGGACGGACGCCGGCTACATCGCCGGCACCGCCGGCAACGCCAGCCTCAACGCCTTCACCAAGGCGCTCGGCAGCCGCAGCCTGAACGACGGCGTGCGCGTGCTCGCCGTAAGCCCCGGCCCGGTCGAGACCGAACGGCTGGTCAACCTGATGCGGACCCGCGCCGAGGCGCAGCACGGTGATCCGGACCGCTGGCAGGGCTATCTCGCCAATCTGCCGATGAAGCGTGCCGCCAGCGTCAAGGAGGTCGCCGACGTGGTCGTGTTCCTGGCGTCCGAGCGCGCGTCCTACATGAGCGGCACGGTCGTCACCGTCGACGGTGGCCACGGCTCCAACCAGGGCAGCTTCACTTAAAGGTCTGGGCGGCGATGGTGACGGAGATTTCCAGCAACTACGCCGAACTCTCCGACGTCGTCAGCCATTACCTCGAAGCCGGCAGCGGCGGCGACACGGTCGTCCTGTTGCACGGCGTGCCGCAGAGCTCGCATTGCTGGCGGCCGGTCATGGCGGCGCTGTCGGACCAATATCGAGTCATCGCCCCCGACCTGCGTGGCCTCGGCGATACCTCGAGGCCGAAATCCGGATATGACAAAAAGACCGTCGCCGGCGACGTCTGGGAATTGATCCGGAAACTCGGCATTGAGCGCTTCTTTTTGGCCGGTCACGACTGGGGTGGACCGGTGGCGTTCTCGCTGGCGGCGCAGCACCCGGATGCCGTCCGGGCGCTCTGCATTCTCGACGTCACCATTCCCGGTGACGGCGCCGAGATGTCGCAGGGCGGCAGGCGCTGGCACCATCCGTTTTTCCGCACGCCCGACCTGCCAGAGGCGCTCTGCGCCGGTCGCGAATTGATGATCGTCGATTGGCTGTTCGACAATTACGGCCATCGCCCCGATGTCATCCCGGTCGCCGACCGTGCCGAATATCACCGCACCTACGGGTCCGCCGATGCCTTCCTGGCGATGATCAGTTTCTATCGCGCCTTTGCCATCGACGTCGCCGACAACGAAGCCATCGTCGCCAAGGGCGGCAAGCTCAAGAT
>JAYOXJ010000171.1:4877-7914 GCA_038152725.1 Rhodospirillaceae bacterium | reverse complement strand
TGGCGCCGCCCAGCATCTTGATGTTGGCGCCGGCGCAGAACATGCGCTCCAACGCCGAGGCGATGACCACGACCTTGACCTCGGGATGCTCGAGGCGGAGCCGCTGGATGGCGTCATAGAGCTCGATATCGACGCCGAGATCGTAGGAATTCATCTTGAGCTCGTAGCCGTCGAACAGGCCGCCGGCGGGATCGACGCTCATGGCGAGCCTTGCCACCGGCCCGTCGAAGCTGAGCTTCCAATGACGGTAGTCCTTGGGCCGAGTGCGAAAATCGATGACCTTTTCTGCCGCTTTCATGGATCGCGTCATCCTTGGCCCTGCTGCTCGCGCAACTTGAAGCGCTGGATCTTGCCGGTGGCGGTCTTGGGCAGGCTCTCGGTGAACTCGATCCAGCGCGGGTACTTCCAAACCTCGATGCGGCTTTTGACGTGCGCCTTGAGTTCGTCGGCGAGCGCATCCGATGCCTTTACCCCTTCCGCCAGCACGACGTAGGCCATTGGCTTCAGGTTGCCGGACTCGTCGGCGCGCGGAATGACGCCGGCCTCCAACACCGCCGCGTGGCTGATCAGGGCGGATTCAACGTCGAAAGGCGATACCCAGTTGCCGCCCGACTTGAACATGTCGTCGCTGCGCCCGGCGTATTGGTAGTAGTCGCCCTCGACCTTGACGTACTTGTCGCCGGTCCACATCCAGGGCCCGACGAAAGTGGTGAGCGTCTTCTCGCGGCGGTTCCAGTAGCCTTCCGCCATGGACGGGCCGCGCACAAGCATCTCGCCGATGTCGCCGTCGGGAAGGTCGTTGCCGTGCTCGTCGACGAGGCGGATGGCATAGCCGGGGACCGGCTTCCCCGAGGTACCGTAGCTGAGGTCGTCGGCGCGGTTGGAGACGTAGATATGCAGCATTTCCGTGGAGCCGACGCCGTCCAGCACCGGACAGCCGAAACGTTCCTGCCAGCGCCGGCCGATGTCGGCGGGCAAAGGCTCGCCGGCCGAAGCCGCGACGCGGAGCTTCTTGGAAGTCGTCTCGCGCTTGTTCTCCGGATTGGCGAGGATCGCCGCATAGAGCGTGGGCACGCCATAGAAGATCGTCGGCTGGTGCTCTTTCAGCGTCGCCATCATGGCATCCGGTGTCGGACGGCCAGCGAACAGAACCGTGGTAGCACCGACCGACATGGGGAACGAGATACCGTTGCCGAGGCCATAGGCGAAGAACAGCTTGGCGGCGGAGAACACCACATCGTCCTCACGCACGCCCAGCACCGGCTGGCCGTAGAGTTTGGCCGTATACATCGGGCTCGCATGCAGATGCTTGACGCCCTTGGGCTGGCCGGTGGAGCCCGACGAGTAGAGCCAGAAGCCGACATCGTCGCGGCCGGTGGGTGCCGCGTCGAGTTTGTCGGACGCCGCCGCCATGATCTCGGCCATGGACTTGTGCGCACCGGCACCATCGCCGGAAACAATGACATGCTTGATCGACTTGAGGTCGGCCAGGATCGGTGCGAAAGTCGGCAGCAACTCGGCGCTGACCACCAGCACCTGCGCCCGGCAGTCATTCAGGATGAAGCGGTAATTGGCTTCGGTCAGCAGCGTGTTGATCATCACCGGCACGGCGCCGATCTTCATGCCGGCGAAAAACGCGGTCGGGAAATCGATGGTGTCGATCAGACAGCACGCGACGCGTTCCTCCCGGCGCACGCCGAGCGCCGCGAGCGCGTTGCCGAACCGGTTCACCTTAACGGCGAGATCACCGTAAGTGTGCGCCCCGGACCGGTCGATGAAGGCGACCTTGGCGCCTCGGCCGGCGGCGACGTTGCCGTCGACGAAGTAAACGGCCGCGTTGTATTGCTCCGGCGGCTGCCAGACCGCGTCTGCCATATCCGTCATGGTCGATGCCCTCCCCCAAACATTCCCATTCGTGTCGCGTTCGTTGGCTTTGTTTTACCACGACCGGCCGAAACGGCGGGCCTCTCTTATTGATTTTCGGAACCGAAGTTTACCGGAATGGGATATGGATACAAGAACTATAGTTCTTCTAATTCGTCACTTTATGGGAAAATCTTGAGAAAGATGAACTTTTATTGGCTATAAATCCGTTATCGGCCATGATGCGGCCGAACAGGGGGAGCACCCGTCCTTGTCCGACGACCAGCAGGACCCGACCGGCGACCAGGCTTTCCAGCGCTGTCTGGGCGACAAGCTGCGCACGCTCCGCGCCCAGCGCGGCACCACGCGGCGGCGCTTGGCCGGCCTGGCCGAGATTTCCGACCGCTACCTCGCCAAGCTCGAAGGCGGCGAGGCCAACCCTTCCGTCGCCATCCTGCGGCGGGTCGCCGAGGTCCTCGACTATCCGCTCGAAGCCCTGGTCGCCGGCTGCCGGCCGGACGCACCCGACCCTTCGGCGGCGATCCAGATGCTCGGCCGCCTCGACCGCGAGCAGTTGGTGCATGTCGAAGAACAGATCAAAGGCATTCTCACCGGCGGCGGCCGGAGCAAGGCCTCGCGCATCGCCCTGATCGGTCTCCGGGGGGCCGGCAAATCGACCCTCGGCCGGCGTCTGGCCGATGCCAACGGCTGGCCATTCGTCGAACTCAACCAGGTGATCGCCGCCAACTACGGCGCCGGCATCGATGAGCTGATGGAATTCTCCGGCCAGTCCGGCTACCGCCGTTACGAGCGCCGCGCGCTCGCCGGCGTCATCGCCAGCCATGACCAGGTGGTGATCGCCGTCGGCGGCGGCATCGTCACCGATGCCGAGACCTTCTCGATCCTGCTGGAACGAACCCACTGCATCTGGCTGGCGGCGGAGCCCGAGGAACACATGGAGCGCGTGGTGCGCCAAGGCGACATGCGCCCCATGGCCGAAAGCGCCGCCGACAACACCGAGGCGATGGACGATCTCCGCGCTATCCTGGCGGCGCGCGAGCCGCTCTACCGCAAGGCCGACTTGCGGGTCGATACCGGCGGCCGCAGCGAGGAAGAAAGCTTCGCCGCGCTCATGGCCGCCGTTTCCGGCATGCTCTGACGCGCGGTTTAAGCC
>JAYOXJ010000171.1:934-4867 GCA_038152725.1 Rhodospirillaceae bacterium | reverse complement strand
GTTTAAGCCGCGTTCGAGGACCTGAGCCCGCCGGTCTCAACGATGAAATTGATGATCTCGTCCAAACCGACGCCGTGCTTCACCTGGGCGAAGACAAACGGCCGCTCGCCCCGCATCTTCTTGGCGTCGCGATCCATCACGCTCAAGTCGGCGCCGACCAGTGGCGCCATATCGGTCTTGTTGATGACCAGCAGGTCCGAACGCGTGATGCCGGGCCCGCCCTTCCGGGGGATCTTGTCGCCGGCGGAAACATCGATGACGTAGATGGTGATGTCGGCGAGCTCCGGCGAGAACGTGGCCGAGAGGTTGTCGCCGCCGGATTCCACGAACACCACGTCCAAGTTCGGGAATCGTGCCACCATGTCGGCGACTGCGGCCAGGTTCATCGACGCGTCCTCGCGGATCGCCGTGTGCGGACAGCCGCCGGTCTCGACCCCCATGATGCGCTCGCTCGCCAGCGCGCCGGCGCGGGTCAGGAAATCCGCGTCTTCGCGCGTGTAGATGTCGTTGGTGATGGCGGCGACGTCGTAGGTGTCGCGCATCGCCTTGCAAAGCTTTTCCAGTAGCGCGGTCTTGCCCGAACCGACCGGACCGCCGATGCCGACGCGAAGGGGGGAACTCATGATCTAAATAACCTCGTGTATTGGGTTTCGTGTTGCATGGACATCCAGTCCACGGAGAGGGCGGCGGCGCCGAAGTCTTCCGGGTCGCGGACGAGCGCCTCCTCCACCGCTTCCAGCACCGCGCCCTCGAGACCGGCGATGACGCGCTGGCCGTCGGTCTGGCCGAGCGGCACGAGGCGCACGGCCGCCGAAACGAGATTAGCGCTGAAGGCGGTGAGATAGGCGTTGAGCGCGGCGCGCAACGGCACCGCGGAAATGGCCGCCGCCACGGCGACGGCGATGCAGTAGGCCGGTGCGCGGCCGGTGATCGCCAATGTGCCCTGCCAAACTTCGAGGCGCGCCGTTGGGCAGATTTCGCTCACCATCTGCAGAAAGGCGCGGCCCTGCTGGCTGCTTTCGAGCGCGAGTTCGGAACTGCCGCGCAACACCTCGCCCCGTTCGACGACACGCGCGAGGCGGTCGTCGTCGCGGCTGGTCTCGGCCTCGTAGGCGGCACGGAAGAGCGCGGCGTCGACCCGCCCGGCACCGAAAGATAGCACCCCCTCGATCCAGGTCTTGAGCGTCGCCGCGTCCTTGACGACGCCGTTTTCGATGGCGAATTCGAGGCCGTGCGAGTAGGCGAAGGCGCCGACCGGA
Source organism: Rhodospirillaceae bacterium (assembly GCA_038152725.1). Classification (GTDB taxonomy): domain Bacteria; phylum Pseudomonadota; class Alphaproteobacteria; order Rhodospirillales; family Casp-alpha2; genus TMED8. The sequence continues at coordinate 3,608 of JAYOXJ010000171.1, read as the reverse complement.
AAACTCGGCGAAAGCCAGGTCATCAGCTTGAAAAGCGCGCGGTCGGAGACATCAGCCATGACGATGCGTCCCGCCGGCCGCATGGCCGTGGCTGTGACCGTGTTCATGATCGTGATGGTGGTCGTGCCCATGGTCGTGGTGATGGTTATGGTTATGACCGTGGCGATGACCAGTGCCTTGGCTGGCCGCATTGGCGTAGGCACCGCCCTCGGGTTCGAACGGTGCGGAGAGGCGCGCCACCGTCGCACCCAGCCCCTCGACCATGGCGACCAGGACATGGTCGTCGCGGATGCGGAGCCGGCCCTCCGCCAGGACCTGCAAGGGCGTGTGGCGGTTGCCGATATGCCAGGCGATGCGCGCGGCCGTCTCGGCATCGCGGCAACGGATCTCCGCGACCGGTTCCGGCGCCGCCTTGACAGCGATGACACCGCCGCCCTCGAGCGCGAGACCGTCGCCATCGGCGAGCTGCACGGCATCGGGGAGGTCGAGCAGGAACGGCTCGCCGGCATCGTCGATCATGCGGATGCGGCGCCGATGGCGCTCGTCGAAGGCCAGGGTGACGGTCGCCGACACCCCGCCGTTCCACGACCCAGATGGCATGACGCTGATGGCGCGGCGCATGGCTTTGACCTCAGAACAGGAAGTAACGCTGCGCCAGGGCCAGTTCCTTGGCCGGTTCGCAGACCAGCAGGCGGCCGTCGGCACGCACTTCGTAGGTTTCAGGATCGACTTCCATCTTCGGCGCGTAGTTGTTGAGAACCATATCGGCCTTCTTCACCGTGCGGCAGCCGGAAACCGCCAGCATCGGCTTGGAAACGCCGTACTTGGCACCGACACCGGCATCGAAGGCGGCCTTGGAGACGAACGTGACCGAACTCGCCGTCAGCGCCTTGCCGTAGGCGCCGAACATCGGCCGGTAGTGTACCGGCTGCGGCGTCGGGATCGAGGCGTTGGGATCGCCCATGGCGGCCGCCGCGATGACGCCGCATTTCAGCACCATGTCCGGTTTGACGCCGAAGAACATCGGCTTCCACAACACCAGATCGGCGAGCTTGCCGACCTCGATGGAACCGATGTAGTCGGCCATGCCGTGGGTCAACGCCGGGTTGATGGTGTACTTGGCGACGTAGCGTTTGACCCGCATGTTGTCGTTGGAGCCGGTCTCGCCCTCGAGCGCGCCGAACTGTTTCTTCATCTTGTCGGCGGTCTGCCAGGTACGGATGATGACCTCGCCGACCCGGTCCATGGCCTGGCTATCGGACGCGATGATCGAAAACGCACCCAAGTCGTGCAGGATATCCTCTGCGGCGATGGTCTCGCGCCGGATGCGACTTTCGGCGAAAGCGACGTCTTCCGGAATGCGCGTATCCAAGTGATGGCAGACCATCAGCATGTCGAGGTGCTCGTCGACCGTATTGACGGTGTAAGGACGCGTCGGATTGGTCGAGGACGGCAGCACGTTCTGCTCGCCGCAGACCTTGATGATGTCGGGGGCGTGGCCGCCGCCGGCTCCTTCGGTGTGGAAGGCGTGGATGGTGCGGCCCTTGAACGCGGCGATGGTGTTCTCGACGAAACCCGACTCGTTCAAGGTGTCGGTGTGGATGGCGACCTGAATGTCCATCTTCTCGGCGACACCGAGGCAACAGTCGATGGCGCTCGGCGTGGTGCCCCATTCCTCGTGCAGCTTCAAGCCAATCGCACCGGCCGCGACCTGTTCGATCAGGGCATCGGGTTCGGACGCATTACCCTTGCCGAAGAAGCCCAGGTTCATGGGGAAACCTTCGGCAGCCTGGCCATCCAGGAAAATGAGTTCATCACCCTGGTGGGCCCGTCGGGCTGCGGCAAATCGACGCTGCTCAAGATGATCGCCTCGCTGGTGACGCCGACCCGCGGCCAGATCAAGCTTCAGGGGCGTGACCTGACGGGGCCGAGCCGCGACGTCGGCGTGGTGTTCCAGGACAGCGTCCTGCTGCCGTGGCGGAACATCCTCGGCAACGTGCTGCTGCCGGTGGAGATCCTCAAACTGCCGGTGGACGAATATCGCCGCCGGGCATTCGAGTTGCTCGAACTCGTCGGCCTCAAGGGCTTCGAGGAGCGCATGCCCAACGAGCTTTCCGGCGGCATGCAGCAACGCGCCGCCATCTGCCGCGCACTGATCCACAATCCGTCGATCCTGCTGATGGACGAGCCCTTCGCCGCGCTCGATGCGATGACGCGCGAGGAGCTCGGTCTTGAGTTGATGCGCATCTGGGACGAACACAAGAAAACCATCGTGTTCGTCACCCACAGCATCCCGGAAGCCATCCTGCTCGCCGACCGGGTCGTGGTGATGACGCCGAGGCCCGGCCGGATCGCCCGCATCCTGGATATCGAGCTCGGCCGTCCGCGCGACCTCGCCATGGAATTCACGCCCGAGTTCAAGGCCTACTCGGACGAGGTCCGGGCGCTGATCTTCCAACAATGACGTGAAGCCGGCGCCGCAACAAAAAAAGCTCCGCGAGGGAGGCTTTTTTAATGGCGGATGGGGAGGGATTGTGACAAACGCGCCTTTTGCACGTTTGTCATCCTCGGGGCCAAGCCCCGCGGACCGCCGCGCGTCGCTCGGCGGCGGGGGGCGCCCCGCGGCCGGGGCCCCCCCCCAGAGCACGGGCACACACCAACCCCCCCCAAAAAA
>JAYOXJ010000171.1:0-924 GCA_038152725.1 Rhodospirillaceae bacterium | reverse complement strand
GAACAAGGATCCGTTCACCTCTCACCCGCACCATTAAAAAAGGCCCCTTGCGGGGGCCTTTTTTAATGGCGGATGGGGAGGGATTCGAACCCTCGATACCCTTTTGAGGTATACTCCCTTAGCAGGGGAGCGCCTTCGACCACTCGGCCACCCATCCTCGCCCGGGATTCCGCCGCTCAGGTACGCAGGCCGGCGGAAAAGACGCCTCTAAATAACGGCCCTCAGCGGTAGGATCAACCGGATTGATCTCCCTCCAGGCGTTTCTCTCGGCCGGAGGTGAACGAACGGCTCCGTTTCAACCCGACCGCGGCCACCTGGGCCGGGTCGATGGGCGCCGAGATGGCCACCGAGACGATGCCGCCGGTCATGCGCGCCAGCGCGGCGGCGCTGGTCTCGAACACGCAATGGGGATGGCCGGCGGCGGCATAGACCTTGTCGAAACGCTTGAGCGAGCGGTCGATGACCACCGGCAACGGATGCGCCAGACCGACCGGCGCCACGCCGCCGATGGTGAACCCGCTGATGCCCTTGACCTCGGAAGCCGCCGGGCGGCCGACGGCACCTTCCATATGAAACGCCGACGGCAGGTTTTCCTCAAGGCAACGGTGATCGCCCGCGACCAGCGCCATGACGAAGCGGCGCCCGACGGTGAGCACCAGCGATTTCACGATGGCGCCTAGCTCGCAGCCGACCGCCTTGGCGGCATCCTCGGCACTGCGCGCGGTTTCGGCGAGTTCGACGATGGTGTCGGCCTCGCCCGCCGCAAGGAGCGCTTTTCTTACCTTAACGACCGTATCGCGTTCGAGCAGGCTCATGGCTGCCCCCAGTCTGTTACCAAAAGTCTGTTACCAACAGTCTGTTTCCAAAATCCGATGCAAAAATCAGTTCAGGTACGGTACCGCCATGCCCTTCTTGACCGCCGGA
>JAYOXJ010000170.1:4875-7926 GCA_038152725.1 Rhodospirillaceae bacterium | reverse complement strand
GTCTACGACATGTGCAAGGCGGTCGACCGCGCCATGCGCATAGCCGACATTCGCCTGACCCATAAGTCCGGCGGCAAGTCGGGCACGTTCGAGGCCGAGTGACGCCATGAACGACGCGCCTCGTCAGTCGCTGACCGTCGAACAGGCGCTCCAGCGTATCACCGGCGCATTCAAAACATTACCGTCCGAACAGGTGGCGCTGCCGGAAGGTCTCGGCCGTGTCCTGGCCGAGGACATAGCCGCAAGGACAACGCAGCCGCCAGCGGCGGTTTCCGCCATGGATGGCTATGCCGTGCGCGCCGCCGACGTCGCCAAGGTGCCGTGCGAACTCAAGCTCGTCGGCATGTCCCAGGCCGGCCTGGGGTTCGATGGTGAGGTCGACGCCGGCACCTGTGTGCGTATCTTCACAGGTGCCCCGGTACCGCTCGGCGCCGACACCATCGTCATCCAGGAAGATACCGAGGCCGACGGCAATTGCATCACGGTCAAGCAATCGTCGCCAGTCGGCGCCGACATCCGCCCGGCAGGTCTCGACTTCACCGAGGGCCAGGTGCTGATCAAGGCAGGCCGCCGCTTGACCGCGCGCGATTTGGGACTGGCGGCGTCGATGAACGTGCCCTGGATCAAGGTGCGCCGCAAACCGCGCATCGCCATCATGGCGACCGGTGACGAACTGGTCATGCCGGGCGAGCCGTTGGGTGCCGACCAGATCATCTCGTCCAACTCCATCGCACTCACTGCTTATGTAAAGGTGCTGGGTGGCGAACCGATCAACGTCGGCATCGCGCGCGACACCGTGGAAAGTTTTCGCGACGTGCTGCGTGGCGCCGAGGGCGCCGACATTCTGGTCACCATCGGCGGCGCCTCGGTCGGCGACTTCGATCTGGTGCGCCAGGTGCTGGGTGAGGACGGCCTCAATCTCGATTTCTACAAGATCGCCATGCGACCGGGGAAGCCGCTGATCTTCGGCCAACTGGGCGGCACGGCGGTGCTCGGCCTGCCCGGCAACCCGGTCTCCGCCGGTGTCTGCTCGGCGATCTACCTCCGCGCCGCCATGGCGGTGATGCTGGGGCTCGACACGGAGGCGCTGCCCGATACCGCGACCGCCATCCTCGGGCGCGACCTGCCTGCCAACGGCATCCGCGAGGACTACATGCGCGCGTTGCTGTCGCGCGACGGCGATGGCCGTCTGGTGGCATCGCCGTTCGAGCGCCAGGACAGCGCCATGATGGCCAATTTCGCCCGCGCCGACTGCCTGGTCATCCGCCCAATCAAGGCACCGCCGGCCACGGCCGGCGAGTTGGTGCGCATTCTGCGGCTCGACCTCGGCGGCGGCGCATTTTAAAACGTTTCTATCGCTCTGTTCGCCGCCAACTTGCGTTTTCCGCGACAAGGTCGCGTTTTTCGCCGTTGACACACAACGTGAACTAAATTAGAACATAAGTGAACATTTTGTCATGGGCGGCCCCTGGAAACCCGTATCCGGGTATGCGTAATACCGCCGAAACGCTTGAAAAACCGGGCTAGCCGGCAAAAGCCATCGGCCCGGGCGGAGCGATACAGATGCTGACACGCAAGCAACACCAGCTGCTTCTCTATATCGAGAAAGTTTTGCGCGAGAGCGGCGTTTCTCCCTCTTTCGACGAGATGAAAGAAGCGCTCGATCTACGTTCGAAGTCGGGCATCCACCGCCTGATTACCGGGCTCGAGGAGCGCGGCTTCATACGTCGTCTGCCGCACCGGGCCCGTGCGCTCGAGGTCCTCAAGCTGCCCGAGAACCTGGAGGGTGGCGCACCCGCGGTGCCCTTGAAGCGCAAGAGCGGTTTCGCCCCCAACGTCATCAGCGGCGGCTTCAACGAGAAAGCCGGTCCAGCTGGCGTCACCGTCCCGGCGAGCGAGGCGGAATCACTGCAACTGCCGCTCTATGGCCGCATCGCCGCCGGCACGCCGATCGAGGCGCTGCGAGACCCCTCCAATTTCGTCGACGTGCCCGCCGGTATGGTTGCCGCCGGCGCCGAGCACTACGCGCTTGAGGTCGATGGCGATTCGATGATCGAAGCCGGTATCCACGATGGCGACACGGTGATCATCCGCCGCGCCGACAATGCCGAGAACGGTTCCATCGTGGTGGCACTGGTCGAGAACGAGGAAGTGACCCTGAAGCGGCTCCGCCGCAAGGGGGCCTCGATCGCGCTGGAACCCGCCAACAAGCGCTACGAGACCCGCATTTTTGGTCCCGATCAGGTGCAGATTCAGGGTCGGCTCGTCGGACTTATGCGGCAATACTAGGTTTCAGGTATCCGGCGCCTTCGGGCGCCCGGATCCATCCGGACGTAGGACCCAGGGTCGCCAGCCACGGCGGCCGTTGACCGTCTCGACGCGAACACCCTTTTCGTTCAGCCAAATTGCATGGCCGCCATCGCGCCAGAGATCGAAGCGGTCGATCACCACCGCAGCCGGACAGCGCCTTCGCACAGGTTCGGTCGAGATCACCGCGTCGGCGGCCCAGCAGTCCTCGGCGAGCGCCGCATCCGTCCGCGCCAGGGCAACGGTCCGGCCGGAGCGCCGGAACAGGCATCCCGAAATGTCGCAATCGAGTTCCACTTCCTCGGCATGGCCGTTCTTTGGCCATGGTGCGGGATCGTCGGCGAGTGCGAGGTTGCGTGACCAGATGCCGCGTTCGAACTTGGCGCTGCGGATATCCGAAACCAAAAGCCGCCCAGCCTCCCCACGGAGCGCTATCAATCTCGCCTCGCCATCGACTAGCACGTCCGGCGGCACCGCGAGCACTGCTGGCAGCAAGCCGGCGGCGATGACGGCAGCGCCGATGTAACGCCGCCGGGTTCGCCAGGCGATCAGCCAAAGTCCACCCAATGCTACCGCCGCCAGTCCGATGCTCGGCATGGCCGGGACCAGGGTGACAGCACCGGACCAGCCGGCGACGGTCTCGGCGATACGGACGACGAGGTCGATACCGAAACCCATGGGGGCAAGCGCCAGCGCCTCCAATTCGAACGGCACCGCCGCCATGACGGCAATTGCCCAGGGCAT
>JAYOXJ010000170.1:0-4865 GCA_038152725.1 Rhodospirillaceae bacterium | reverse complement strand
GCCACGAGGCTGTAGTCGGCGATGCGATTGAAGTGATAGACGGCGAAAGGCGTGGTCGCGAGGCCAGCGATCAGCGTGGTAAGCGCAACGCCGCCGGCATAGAAGAACAAGCGCGAGAACCAGCCCCGCGAGCTGCCGCCGCCGGAGATCAGGCGCCTCGCGGCATAGCCCTCATAGACGGCGACCAATGCGGTGACGGCCGCGAAGGACATCTGAAAGCTGGCGCTGAGCAAGGCTTCCGGCTGAAAGACGAGGACGGCAAGCGCGGCCCAGGCGACCGAGCGGAGCGTGATGCCGCGCCGGTCCAGCATGACGCCGAGCAGCGCGATCGACAGCATCAGGAAAGCGCGTTGCGTCGGCAGCATCGCGCCGGCGATCAAGGCATAGGCGAAAGCGCCGATCAGCGCCACCACCGCGGCCCATTTCTTGATCGGATAATTGAGCGCCAGCGGCGGCACCAAGGCGCAGGTGGCCCTGATCAAACCGAACAGCAGGCCGGCGACGAGGCCGATGTGCAGGCCCGAGATGGCGAGCAGGTGCGCCAGTCCGGAATCGCGCATGGCATCGATGATGTTGTCGGGAATGGCGCGGCGCTCACCGGTGATGAGCGCTGCCGCCATGGCACCCGACGGACCGGGCAGCGCTTGCGTGATGCGGCGGGTGAGATCGGCGCGCAGTCGCCCGACGACGTGCGTGATCGGCACCGCTGCTCCCTCGCCCGCCCGCGCCCCGACCTCGGCCTTGCCGATGGAGAAGCCGACGGCGCTGATACCCTCGAAAAAGGCCTGGCGCTGGAAATCGAATCCGTCCGGCAATGCCGGTGGTGCCGGCGGGTTCAGAAAGGCGCGGACCTCGATCCAATCGCCGGGAAGAATATCGGGTTGGTCACCGCGCAACCGCACACGGACGTGATCCGGCGTCAGATGCGGCGCCAGCGTGGATATTCGGGGCAGCGCCAGCGTGGCGCGATATCCGTTCTCGAAGGCTTCGAGGACGTCGACGCGCCCGGCGACGCGGACGGGGCCGAGGCGCTTCTCGAGGACCGGCGCATCGACCGCCTGCGTTCGCCATTGCGCCGCAGTAAAGCCGGCCGCACCGATGGAAACGATCGCCATTAATGCCGCCGCCGGCCGTTGGCGAGCCTGCGATTTCGCCAATACCCAAGCGAAAGCGGCGAAGAGCGCACTGGCAACAAGTCCGCTCCAGAGGGCGGGCTCGACGGTGAGCGTGAAATAGACCGCGATACCCGCACCGAATGCCGTTGGAATCCAAAGAAACCAGCAATGCGGTAAGGATCCGGCGGTTCGATCGGATACGGCCATGGGCGCCACCATAGGTGGCAAATGCTTTGGCGGTCAACGCCGCTCGGTTCGGCCGTTCAGGTAAATCTATTGGACGTAGATAACGCCGACGTCGGCGCTGGTCGCCCACTCGCCCATGAACGGCACCCATATGCCGGTTTCATGGTAGTCGTAATAGCCCGGCTTGAGCGGCACGACGTGCAATTCCGCCGTGGTGCCGGACGCCAGCGTCAGGGCATTCAGGCAAGGTGTCTCAAATGCCTTGCCCTTGTACACGGCCTTCAGGATGGCGACGTCTCGTAAAAACTCTGGCGCACGGAAAGAACGCACGCCGGTATCGTTGTTGGTGATGTGGATGACGTAGGGCTTTGCGTGCCAGAGCGTCATCAGGCCCGATTCATAAAGCCGATCCTTGACCGATTCCTTGACGACGGTAGCCTTCGACCAATCGGCTTTCGTCGCCGGACTGTTGTCGGTAGTGCAATACATCACCGGCATGGTGTCGAGGCCGTCGCTCAAAACGGCCTCGCCCCAATCTTTGGTGGTCACACAGCCGGCGAGAAAACCCACGGCGGATAGGCAGATCAGCAGATTCCGTAGCATCAATTCGGTCCTCGCGCCCCGCCCTGGCGGGCCCCAGCCCGCCGACGCGCGCAGTTTAACGCTGGCCTGAACGCAGGCAAACCGGAAATCGAATCCGGTGCTAATGCAAGATCTCGATAGGGCCGAAATGCGACAAATAAAACCTATATATTTCAATGTATTATTTCAGGGTTGCGACCCCTCTGAAAGTCGCTATTTTGCTGCACATGCGAAAGCGGTATGATACGCAGTCGATCAAATGGCACTCAATCCGGGCCAAAATTAAAACGGAGTCGATTGCCGCCACATGACGGTTGTCACACGATTCGCGCCCTCGCCTACGGGTTTCCTGCATATCGGCGGTGCCCGTACGGCGTTGTTCAATTGGCTGTTCGCCAAGCATCACGCGCGTTTCGGCAATGGCGGCAAGTTCCTGCTCAGGATCGAGGATACCGACCGCAAGCGCTCCAGCCAGGAAGCGGTCGACGCCATTTACGACGGACTTTCGTGGCTCGGTCTCGATTGGGATGGCGAGGCGATTTCCCAGTTCTCGCGCGTCGAACGCCACCAGGAAGCCGTCGCCCAGATGCTGGCCGCCGGCCACGCCTACAAATGCTATTGCTCGCCCGAAGAACTGGCGGAAATGCGCGAGCGCGCAAAAGCCGAGGGCCACAAGCTGATGTACGATGGCCGCTGGCGCGACCGCGATCCGTCGGATGCGCCCGCCGGCGTCGATCCGGTGATCCGCCTGAAAGCGCCCCGCGAAGGGGAAACCGTGATCATGGACCGCGTACAGGGCCGCGTCGCGGTCGCCAACGATACGCTAGACGATATGGTGCTGCTGCGCGCCGATGGCACGCCGACCTACATGCTGGCGGTGGTGGTCGACGACCATGACATGAGTATCACCCATGTCATTCGCGGCGACGATCATCTGACCAACGCCTTCCGCCAGACCCAGATTTTCAATGCCATGGGCTGGCAGAAGCCGGAATTCGCCCATATCCCGCTGATCCATGGCCCGGACGGCGCCAAGCTCTCGAAGCGCCACGGCGCGCTCGGCGTCGATGCCTATCGTGACATGGGTTTCCTGCCCGACGCCATCTGCAACTATCTGCTTCGCCTCGGTTGGAGCCATGGCGACGATGAGATCATCTCGCGCGATCAGGCCATCGAATGGTTCGAACTCGATGCCGTCAACAAGGGCGCGGCGCGCTTCGACATGGACAAACTGACAGCGCTCAATGCGCATTACATTCAGGAAAGCGACGACAAGGCCTTGGCCAACGCGCTGATGCCGAAACTCGCCGAACGCCTCGGTAACGGCATGGCGCCGAATGCCGAGGAGCGCGTGCGCCAAGGCCTGCCGGGGCTCAAGCCGCGCGCCCGGACCATCGTCGATCTTATCGAGAAATCGGAAATTTACGCCCGGATGCGTCCGCTTGCCATGGACGATGGCGCACGCAAACTGCTGGATGCCGACGCCATCCAGCGCCTGCGTGCCGTCCGCCAGGGATTGGCGGAAATGAATGACTGGGCCGAAGCGCCGCTGGAGGCCTGGGTGCGCGCCTATGCAGACGGCAATGGTGTCAAGATGGGCCAGGTGGCGCAGCCGCTACGCGCCGCGCTGACCGGCACGACGGCATCGCCGGGTATCTTCGAGGTGCTCGCAGTGCTCGGGCGCGAGGAGGTCTTGGGACGCCTGGATGACGCGCTTGCCGCCGCGTAACCATGGCCCGACGCCGCTTGTGCGCGGTCGGGAAATACGACACATTGACGCCGCTCTCCGGTACGCCCGGGCTCGCGGCGGAAAACGGATTTGAGCCAAAGAGGAAAAGGATAACGACATGCCCGCAAAGGATAAATCGCACAACCAGAGCTTTACCCTGACCGACAACAGGAGCGGTAAAAGCTACAATCTACCCGTTATCCAAGGGACCACAGGACCTGACGTCATCGACGTACGCCGTCTCTACGGAGAGACCGGCTGCTTCACCTACGATCCGGGGTTCACGTCGACGGGAAGCTGTGAATCGAAGATCACCTTCATCGACGGTGAGAACGGCATCCTGCGTTACCGCGGATATCCCATCGACGTCCTGGCCGAGAAGTCGGACTTCATGGAAGTCTGCTACTTGCTGCTTTACGGAGAATTGCCGTCGCCGACGCAGAAGACCAAGTTCGAGAACGACATCACCCACCACACGCTGCTGCACGAACAGATCAACTACTTCTTCCGCGGGTTCCGGCGCGACGCCCACCCCATGGCGGTCATGTGCGGCGTGGTCGGTGCGCTGTCGGCCTTCTATCACGACAGTACCGATATCACCGATCCGAAACACCGCATGGTGGCGTCCTACCGCATGATCGCCAAGATGCCGACCATCGCGGCGACCGCTTACAAGTACTCGCTCGGCCAGCCGTTCATGTACCCGCGCAACGACCTGAGCTATGCCGAGAACTTCCTGCACATGATGAACGCCACGCCGTGCGAGGACTACAAGGTCAGCAAGACCCTGGCGCGCGCCATGGATCGCATCCTGATCCTGCACGCCGACCACGAGCAGAACGCGTCGACCTCGACGGTGCGGCTCGCGGGCTCGTCCGGTGCCAATCCGTTTGCCTGTATCTCAGCCGGTATCGCTTCCTTGTGGGGCCCGGCGCATGGCGGCGCCAACGAGGCGGTGCTCAACATGCTCGAAGAGATCGGCTCGGTTAAGCGAATTCCCGAGTTCGTCAAGAAGGCGAAGGACAAGGACGATCCGTTCCGGCTCATGGGCTTCGGTCACCGGGTCTACAAGAACTTCGACCCGCGCGCCAAGGTCATGCACAAGACCTGCCACGAAGTACTCGGTGAACTCGGCATCAAGGACGAGCCGCTGCTCGACATCGCGATGGAACTCGAACGCATTGCGCTGGAGGACGAGTACTTCATCGAGAAGAAGCTGTACCCGAACGTCGACTTCTACTCGGGCATCATCT
>JAYOXJ010000169.1:3462-8014 GCA_038152725.1 Rhodospirillaceae bacterium | reverse complement strand
GAGCTGACCGCCGGCGACGGCGCCTCCGCATTGCTGTTCGGGCCCGGCGACGGCGCGGCGAAGCTGCTCGGCCGGCACACGCTGGCGGTCGATTTCGTCGACCACTACCGCGGCCAGGACGAGGCCTACGACTACACCTGGGAAGAACGCTGGATCCGTGACGAAGGCTACATGAAGCTGGTGCCCAAGGCATGCGAACAGGCGCTCGCCGCCGCCGGTATCAAGGCCGCCGATGTGGCGCATTTCTGCTTTCCCGCCGCCGCCGCGCGCGTCGCCGGTTCCATCGCCAAGAAGCTCGGCATCCCCGAGGCGGCGGTCCGCGACAACCTGCAATCCAACATGGGCGAGGCCGGTGCCGCGCATCCGCTGGTCATGCTGGTCGCCGCGCTCGAAGCCGCCAAGCCGGGCGAGAAGATTCTCGTGACCGGTTTCGGCCAGGGCTGCGATGCACTTGTATTCGAGGCGACTGCAGCGATTTCGAAAGCGCGTCCGGCGGCCGGCGTCTCGGGGTACCTGGCGCGCGGACGTTCGGAGAGCAACTACCAGCGCTATCTTGCCTTCAACGACCTGATCGAGCTGGAGCGGGGTCTCCGTGCCGAGGTCGACAAGCAGACCGGCATGACCACGCTCTATCGCAACAAGGAGATGTTGCTGGCGCTCGTCGGCGGCAAGTGCCGCCAGTGCGGCACGCTGCAGTTCCCGAAGACCAACGTCTGCGTCAATCCCAACTGCGGTGCCGTCGACAGCCAGGACGACCACCCGTTCTCGGGCGCCAGGGCAAGGCTCAATTCCTTTACCGCCGACCGTCTGACCTATTCGCCCGATCCGCCGGCCTACTATGGCATGGTGCAGTTCGAGGAGGGTGGCCGCGTGATGATCGACTTCACCGACGTCGATCCGGCCAAGGGGCTCCAGGTCGGCATGCCCATGCACATGGTTTTCCGGGTCAAGGATTACGATACAAAGCGGGGCTTCAGGCGCTATTATTGGAAGGCCGCGCCGGTAATCGGCCAAGCGGCCAAGGGAGATTGATCATGGCTACGGGTATCAGCGACAAGGTTGCCATCCTCGGCATGGGCTGCTCGAAATTCGGCGAGCGTTGGAACGATAACGCCGAAGATTTGATGCTGGAAGCCTTCACCGAGGCGCTCGGCGATGCCGGCATCGAGAAGGACCGCATCGAGGCGGCCTGGTTCTCCACGGCCATCGAGGAACAACATGTCGGCAAGTCCGGCATTCCGCTCGCCATGGCGCTCCGGCTCCCCTACATCCCGGTGACCCGCGTCGAGAACTACTGCGCCAGTGGATCCGAGGCCTTCCGGGGCGCGGTCTACGCGGTCGCATCGGGGGCTTGCGACATCGCGCTGGCGCTCGGCGTGGAGAAACTGAAGGACACCGGTTACGGCGGCCTGCCGCAGCGTTCACGTGGCGCCTTGAACGACCAGTACTGGGCCAACGTCTCCGCGCCGGGTTCGTTCGCGCAGTTGGCCAGCGCCTATCAGGCCAAGCACGGCATTCCGGCCGCCGATATCAAACGCGCCATGGCGCATATTTCGGTCAAGAGCCACGACAACGGCGCCAAGAACCCGAAGGCGCATTTGCGCAACAAGATCGACGAGGACAAGGTGCTGAACGCGCCGATCGTCGCCGAGCCCCTGGGCCTGTTCGACTGCTGCGGCGTTTCCGACGGTGCCGCCTGCGCCATTGTCACCACGCCGGAGATCGCCAAGTCCTTGGGCAAGCGCGATCTGGTCACGGTGAAGGCGTTGCAGCTCTCGGTCTCCAACGGCACCGAGGCGCAGCACAATTCCTGGGACGGCAGCCACTTCATGACCACCCGCAAGGCCTCCGAGCGTGCCTACAAGGAAGCCGGCATCACCAATCCGCGCGACCAGTTGAGCCTGATCGAGGTGCACGACTGCTTCTCGATCACCGAACTGGTCACCATGGAGGACCTGCATGTGTCGCCGGAAGGCGGCGCTGTCCGGGATGTTATGGACGGTTTTTACGATGCCAACGGCAAGATTCCCTGCCAGATCGACGGCGGCCTCAAGTGTTTCGGCCATCCCATCGGCGCATCGGGGCTCCGCATGATCTACGAGATGTATCTGCAGATGCAGGGCCGCGCGGGCGAGCGCCAGCGCGCCCAGCAGCCGGTGTTCGGCCTGACCCACAACCTGGGCGGTTTCCCGCACCAGAACGTCTGCTCGGTCGTCATCGTCGGCATGGAAGGCGCATGACCGGGCCCACTACCGAGAAGTTCGAACGGTTCAAGGCGCTGCACGAACGTCCCGGCATCTTCGTCATTCCCAATCCGTGGAATGGCGGCACCGCGCGCATCCTGGAAGCCATGGGCTTCGAGGCGCTGGCGACGACCAGCGCGGGCTATGCGTTCTCGGCCGGACGCCGCGACGCGGAAGGTGCGGTCAGCGTCACCGACCTGATCGAGAACGCGCGCGAAATCGTCGCCGCCACCGACCTGCCGGTGTCTGCGGATCTAGAAGCCGGCATGGGACACACGCCCGAGAGTTCGGCCGAAACCATCCGGGCGGCGGCGGCGGTCGGCCTGGTCGGCGGCAGTATCGAGGATGCCACCGGCGACCGCGACGCGCCGATCTTCGATTTCGAATTGGCCCGCGAGCGTATCGCCGCGGCCAGCGAGGCGGCGCGGAAACTCCCGTTCCTCCTGACTGCGCGGGCGGAGAATTTCCTCAACGGCCGGCCCGATCTCGACGACACCATCAAGCGCCTGAATGCCTTCGCCGATGCCGGCGCCGACGTACTCTATGCGCCGGCATTGCCGGACATGGAAGCTATCCGCGAGGTCTGCCGGTCGGTGCCGAAACCGGTCAACGTGGTGATGGGATTGCGCCCGCCGCGTTATTCGGTGGCCGAACTGCAGGATGCCGGCGTCAAACGCATCAGTGTCGGCGGCGCCTTCGCCCGGGCTGCCTTCGGCGCCTTCATGCGCGCGGCCGAGGAAGTGAAGACCCACGGAACCTTCGAATTCGCCGTCGAGGCCGCACCCGGCGCCGAGCTGCAACGCCTGATGCGGGGCGCCAAGCACCAACCGTGAGCAACAAGACCATTACTTTCGACGCCGTCGTCGTTGGCTCCGGCGCTGCCGGTCTCTCTGCCGCGCTTGCCGCCGCGAAGGCCGGCGCCAAGGTGCTAGTGATCGAGAAGTCGGACCGCATCGGCGGCACCACCGCCATGTCGGGCGGCTGCATCTGGGTGCCCAATCATCATCATCAGGCCGGCTTGGGCGTTTCCGACAGCCCCGAGAAAGCGATGCAATACATCCGCGCCGTTTCGCCCGAGGGTTGGCACAACACCGAGGAACCGCTCTGGGCCGCCTTCGTCGCGCGTGCGCCCGAGATGCTGCGTTTCGTCGAGGCCAACACGCCGATCACCTTCCGCGCCAACCGCGACCCCGACCCCTATGCCGAGGCGCCGGGAGGGCTTCCCTTTGGGCGCAACGTTTCGGCCGCTCCGCTGCGCCCCGCCATCCTGGGCGCCTGGGCCGAGCGCCTGCGTGCGCCGGCGGTCAGCGTCGAGCTGACCTACGAGGAAGTGTTCGACGACCATTTTCTTGCCAACCCGAAGAAACACGCGCTCCGTTATGCGCCGCGGCTGCTCTGGCGGAAACTCAGGGGCCTCAAGACACGCGGCCGCGCGTTGGTGACGGGGCTCCTCAGGGGGGGGCTCGATGCCGGGGTCGAGGTTTGGGCGCCGGCCGGCGCCAAGGAATTAATCCTCGAAGCCGGCCGCGTCGTCGGCGTGATGGTGGAGAAGCAGGGTGAGGTCATTGAGGTTCGCGCCGGCGCCGGTGTCGTTTTGGCGAGCGGCGGTTTCGAGTGGAACCCGGAGATGATGGCCGAGCACTTTCCCGGCCCCGTCGAATGGACCGCAAGTCCCGACACCAACACCGGCGACGGCCAGCGCATGGCCGCCGCAGCGGGCGCGCAGCTTGACCGTATGGACCAGGCCCTGATCATGGGCACCTCGCCGGTGACTTACGACGGGCGCCTGCACGGCCTACCGGCCGGCGACTATTTCCTGCCGCATTCGATGATCGTCAATGCGCGCGGCCATCGCTTCGTCAACGAGAAGCAGATGAACATCGGTCTCGCCTTTGCCGAGCGCGATCCCGCCACCGGCCATCCCGTCAACCTACCGGCCTGGCGCATCATGGATGCCCAGTACGCTGCGAAGTACCCGCATCTGATGCCGAAGGCGAGCGTGCCGGGAAACCGCTTCGAGGCGGCGACGCTGGAGGACTTGGGCCGGATGATTGGCGTCGACGCGGCCGGACTGGCGACGACGGCGCAGCGGTTCTCCGGTTTCGCGCGGGCCGGCCGTGACGACGATTTCGGCCGTGGCGGCAACCTCTGGGACACGGCGCGCGGCGGCGACCCGGATCACAAGCCCAATCCGACGCTCGGCACCATCGAGAAGCCGCCGTTCTACGCCATGCCGTTCAAGGCGAGCTTCCTCGGCACCAAGGGCGGCCCGCGCACCGACGAGCGCGCGCGCGTGCTCAGGCATGACG
>JAYOXJ010000169.1:0-3452 GCA_038152725.1 Rhodospirillaceae bacterium | reverse complement strand
ACGGCACGGTGATCGACGGACTTTATGCGGCGGGCAACGTCATGGCCAACAGTTTTGGTTCCAAGGGCGTCGGGGCGGGCACCACACTTGGCCCCTGCCTGACCTGGGGCTACATTGCAGGGCGCGACGTGGCAGCATCATTATCCGAAGGAAGGGACCAGCGATGACGATGAAGATAAACCCCTTGGGCGACGGTTTCGCCGCCGAGATAACCGGCCTCGATATCGCGGCTCCCGTCGATGCCACCACCCGTGACGCCGTTGTCGACGCCATGGATAACTATGCCACCGTGGTGATCAGGGGCGAGCCCGTCGATCAGGCGGCACAGATCGGCTTCGCCAAAGCCTTCGGCGAGTTGGACTCGCACAACGGCGTGCTCACCACCGGCATCAAGCGCCGGGTCAGGGAAGAGCTCACCGACATCTCGAACCTGGACGAGAAAAGCGCCATGCTCGCCCGCGACGACCGCCGCAGGCTGTTCAACCTGGGCAACCGGCTCTGGCACACGGACTCGTCCTTCAAACGTGTCGCCGCCAGGTATTCCATGCTGCACGCCCACAAGGTGACGCCGGAAGGCGGCGAGACGCAGATTTGCGACATGCGTGCCGCCTACGATGCTCTCGACGCCAAGACCAAGGCCGAAATCGAGGGCCTGACCGCCATCCATTCCATCTTCACCTCCCGCGCGCTGCTGGGCTTTACGGACTTTTCCGAGGAAGAGCGCCGCATGCTGCCGCCTATCCGCCGGCCGATGGTTCGCGTCCATCCGGGATCGGGGCGGAAGACCTTGTTTCTGGCGTCGCACGCCGGTTCGATCATCGGCATGCCGACGGCGGAAGCGCGCATCTTGATCGGCGAACTGGTCGAACACGCGACCCAGCCCCGGTTCGTCTACACCCACCATTGGCGGAACGGCGATCTGCTGATTTGGGACAACCGCTGCACCATGCACCGCGCCCGACCCTTCGACGAAACCAAATACGAACGCGACATGCGCCGCGCCACCGTTTTGGAGACGGAGGCGGCAGAGGTCGACGAAGAGGCGGCCGCACGCCAAGTCGCCTAGTTTCGGATTGTCCGTATAAAAAACGGCCCGCACCGAAAGGTACGGGCCGTACAGTCGACTTTGCGACTCAAGATCGAACTGTTTCGTGATCGAACTATTTGATGCCGAGGATCTTCATGGCTTCGGCGAGCGACGCCACCGATTCCTTGTGCTTGCCGGCTTTGTGCTCGGCTTCGCCCTGAGCACGCAGCTTGGCGACCTTCGACATTTGGTCCGGCGTCAGCTTAGGCTTCTTGGCGAGGGCGGCGTCGATCGCCTTCATATCCTTGGGGCAATGAGCGGCGAAGGCCGGGCTGGCGACCGACATGAACGCGATGGCACAGGCGGCGATAATGACTTTCTTCATGGATGTCTCCCTATTTACGGAACGGGCTTCCGCCCGCTCGATCCGATTAGACGTCGACCCGCCCTCGAAGCGCAAATCGCAATTTCGTGAACGGTCGCTCATTTTTCGGGCGTAAGTAGCAGTCGGGCCATAAGCCGGTCGACCGGCGCGAAATCGTCGGTCAAAACGGGCGTGTCGGGACCGAAGCGGGCCGTGAGCTCACGCAACGGCCAGCGCGCCCATTCGCGCTCCACGCCGCGCCGCGAAACGAACTTCGCCGGTAAACCGGCGAGCGATTGGCCGGCGATGACGATATAGGTGACGCGCTGACCCCGCCCGGCCAAGCCTGCGGCGAGTTCTTCGGCCTCTGCCCAAACCTCGACGGCCTTGAAATCCTCGAGCAGGGTGCGGACGAAGGCGGCCAGAAACTGCGGATCGGTGCCGATATCGATCACGTTGACGGCGTAGAACCCATCGGGCTTCAGTCGGGTCGCGACCTCGCGGCTGAATTCACGCGTGATCAGATGCGCCGGTATCGCGATATCGCGAAAGGCATCGCCGAAGACGACGTCGAAGCGCGGTGCCGCCGGCAGGTCCTGTAGCAGCATCCGTGCGTCACGGTGGTGGATGCGCATTGCCGGGTGCTTAGGATCGAGCCAGAGGTCGCGGATCGCCACTTCCGTAACCTTGGGATCGAGCTCGGCGACGACCAGTTCAGCGCCGGGGATGGTCTTGGCCCAGGCGCGCGGCAAAGTGTATCCGCCGCCGCCGATGAAAAAGGCGGAAAACGCCGCACCCGGGCCGCGTGCGGCGAAACGGTCGGTGGCGTATTCGTCGATGAAGTGCAGATATGGGCTGTAGAACAGCGCCGGGTCATCGCGGTCATTTATCGAGTGAACCAAGTGGTCGAGCGCCATTAGCGCGCTCGGCCGGCCGCTGGCGCCCGAAAAGTCGTCGATGCGGATGCAGAAGTAGTCGCTTTCCGTGGTGCAGGGCGTCGTGAAGGCGCGGACCGCATTCCCCCAAAGCCCGAGACCGCCGGTAACGATAGCCAACACGATGATGCCGACGACGCCCTGCGCCGCGCGCTTGGAGATCGCCGCGCAAATGATTGCGAGTGCGGCATAGACGGCGGCGACCGATAGCACGGTGCCGATGGAGCCGATCCAGGAAATGAAGAAGTACCCGGCCGAGAGCGTGCCGGCGATGGATCCCAGCGTGCCCAACGCGTACATGCGCCCGAGCACCGGGCCCGGATCGTCGGGCCGGGCGTCGAGGGCGAGCTTGGTCAGGATCGGCGCGACGATGCCGACGAACAGGCTGGGTGCGAGAAACAATACCGTGGTCAGGATGACGACGATGGGGATCGGCCCGAGGCCGCTGGTCAGCAGCGGGCCCGACAACGCGCGCAGCAAAACCAGCGCGGCCAGACTGGTGACGCAGGCGAGACCCAAGGCGGCGGCGAGGCGGCCGGCGGCGGTACGTTCGTCGACATCGCGGCCGGCGAGCCTGCCGCCGATCCAGTGTCCGCCCGAGAGGCCCGCCAGCACCACGGCGATGATCGCGGTCCAGGTATAGAGCGACATGCCGACATAGGGCGCGATCAGCCGCCCGGCGACGATCTCGATGACGAGGCCGCCGGCCGAGCTCAAGAACAGTGCGATGGCGAAGAAGACCTGGCGCGCCACGAGCCGCGCTCCCTCCCGTTGAGACGTTGCTCGAAGTGTCGGCGGCGCCCGGACGCCGGTCAAGGAAAAGCGATTACCTGGCGAGCAGGTGCTCGTAGCGCTTGTCGGTCAGCGTCTGCATGAAGGCGACCAGCGCGTCGATGCGCTTGTCGTCGAGCGCCGGCCCGTGGCTCAGTTCCTTCATCGAGAGGGTGCCCGGCACTTCCGGCGGCGCCCAAGGCTGGCCGGTCTCTGGGTTGATCTGGCGCGCCGCGCTCTTGGAGTTGTACTTGTTGTAGAACAGCACCGTCGTCTTCAGGTCCTTGAACACGCCGTTGTGCATGTAGGGGCGGTGGCTGAAACACATCTGACGCTGGCGCCGGAGCCTTCGTAG
>JAYOXJ010000168.1:0-8025 GCA_038152725.1 Rhodospirillaceae bacterium | reverse complement strand
GAAGGCGCTACGTGCCGAGGCGAGCGCCCTTAAAGAGGCGCTGGCCGAGCAGATGTTGGAGAACCGGCTACTCAAAAAAAGCATGATCGGGGATGGGGGCGACCAAGAATGAGATACCCCTCATCTGAGAAGCTGGAGATCATCCGCCTGGTCGAGCAGTCCCACTTGGGTGTTCGGCCGACCCTGAAGAAGCTGGGGATCCCAAAGACGACCTTTTACCGCTGGTATGACCGTTATCTGGCTTTCGGTGAAGCCGGCCTTGAGGATCGCAACTCCAACCCCGGCCGGGTGTGGAACCGTATCCCGGACAAAATCCGAGATCAGATCATTGATCTGGCCCTCGACGAGACCGATCTGTCGCCCAGGGAACTGGCGGTCAGGTTCACGGATGCCAAGGGCTACTTCGTGTCGGAAGCCTCGGTTTACCGCCTGCTCA
Source organism: Rhodospirillaceae bacterium (assembly GCA_038152725.1). Lineage (GTDB taxonomy): Bacteria > Pseudomonadota > Alphaproteobacteria > Rhodospirillales > Casp-alpha2 > TMED8. The sequence goes on along the minus strand of JAYOXJ010000168.1, from coordinate 7,589 downwards.
AGGCCCACGACCTGATCACCAGCCCGGCCTTCGTCGTCATCAAGGCCGACGACGAGTTCCGCGACAAGACGACGGCCCCGAACCAGCTCTGGCAGACCGACTTCACCTATCTCAAGGTGATCGGCTGGGGCTGGTTCTATCTGTCGACCATCCTGGATGATTATTCCAGATACATCATCGCCTGGAAGCTCTGCACCACCATGAAGGCCGACGATGTGACCGACACGTTGCAGTTGGCACTTGCCGCCTCAGGCTGCAATCAGGCCAAGGTCGTTCACAAGCCGAGGCTGCTCTCGGACAACGGTTCGTCCTACATCTCCGGCGACCTGGCCGACTGGCTGGAGGACCAGAAAATGGATCATGTCCGCGGCGCCCCGCATCATCCCCAGACCCAGGGCAAGATCGAACGTTGGCATCAAACCCTCAAGAACCGCATTCTGCTGGAGAACTATTATCTGCCGGGGGATCTCGAAAACCAGATCGGCGCCTTCGTCGATCACTACAACAGCCACCGTTACCACGAGAGCCTGAACAACGTAACCCCCGCCGACGTCTACTTCGGCAGGCACACCGCCATCATCGAAAGGAGGCAAAAGATCAAAAAACTCACCATCCAGAACCGCCGCTTGAACCATCAACGCCAAGCGGCTTAACATCCAAACCAGATGAGCCAGATCCTCCGTTAAATTACAGGCTCAGCAGGCCCAAATGTTTTGATGATGGACATTAGAGTTCATTCAGGAGCAATTTCGAAATGCAAAACTTGATCGGCAGGCTTGGCATCATAACCCTTATCGCTATTGGCGTGACATTCACGACAGGGAGCGTAAGTGCAGGGGAACGCTGTTCACCCTTGAGCGGCAGATGCTTTGAGTGGCCTCTTGTTCCAAATGGGACCACCCTCGAAAAAATCTCGACAAGTGGGGTGTGGAGCAAGCCTGAAGGTAATGGCCCCTTTCCCGCAATTATTATTGCTGAAAGTTGTGGTGGGTCCAAACCCGCAGTCGATGAAATGTGGCCTGCATTTTTTAATAGCCTTGGTTATGCAACTTATACCCCCAGAATCCTTGATGAATTTGGTGAGCGTTATTGTCCTAATTTGAGATTTGTTGCGAGTAATAGCAACAGGATCAAAATGCTACGGATTCTTTACTCTGCTATGGATGAGATGCATGGAAAAGAGTATGCAATTAAAAACTCTATTGGAATTATTGGGTTTTCTCTTGGCGGAATTTTGATCCGCGATGCAGGCGAGATAAAAGACCTGAAGTCTCCAGGCGGAAATAAGTTTAAGTACGCCATAAATGTTTATGGAAACTGCACTCTATTGGAGAGACAAGGAGATAACATTCCAACACTTATGCTTCTTGCAGAGAGGGATACCGAAAAGGGAAAACATAAAATATGCGAAAAAGTCCAAGGTCAGGGATTTGAAAATATGTCGTGGCACATCATCAAAGATGCTTATCACGCTTTTGACGATGATACGCAAACAAGTGGGAAAATTGATGTTGGTGGAAACACAATGGAATATAGTAAAGACGCTACTAATGAAGCGAAGGACGTGATTAGAAACTTTCTCGTAAAAGTAAAATGATTATTATGTGATTTGAGATACAAGAATGGTGATCCTCCCCAACTGAATTGGTCCACCGTCTATGACAGAAGCGGAGGATCAAATATGGCAACGAAACGAAATTCCCTCTCGGGAAACTACCGTTACCACGAGAGCCTGAACAACGTCACCCCCGCCGACGTCTACTTCGGCAGGCACACCGCCATCATCGAAAGGAGGCAAAAGATCAAAAAACTCACCATCCAGAACCGCCGCTTGAACCATCAACGCCAAGCGGCTTAACATCCAAACCAGATGAGCCAGATCCTCCGTTAAATTACAGGCTCAGCAGGCCCAAATGTTTTGATGACGGACAGGACAGCCATAAAAGGAAATTGTCGATGGGCATCTGATCCTCCCCCACAGAATTGATCCTCCGTTCCATAGCATAGACGGTGGACCAATTCTGTGGGGGAGGATCAACGAAGGCGATGCGTGCGGGCATCGCCGCCGCGCTCATCTGTTCGACCGCTGACACGGAACCTTGCATGAGCCCGGATGGTGAGGGGATCGCGTGACGGTTTTGTGAATCCGGTTGGCGATTGGCCGCGAAGCCGCCATTGACATGGGTTTCGGCGATCCGAATATTTGTCCGGACGGCCGGCCCGGCCGCCAAGATCGCGCGAATCGAACCCGCGCGAAACCAACCGAGGGAGGACGCGTGCGCTCCTGCGACAAATGCCCCGGCGGCGGCGCCTGCGCCGGCACCAACTTGGCGCCGGTGCTGGTGCGCGTGATGGACCTGCACGGCGAGGGCAAGCGCGACAAGTTCGAGATCCTATTCGCGCTCGGTGACGACGACGAGGAATTGCTCGAGACCCACACCGTCGGCGTCGAGCGCGCCTGCTGGACCAAGGCCGCACTCTCCGCCAACGCCGAAATGCTGGTCCGGCGCGAGGTCGCGATCAAGGCCGGTGCTGAATGGCAGCAGGTGGTGGAAGATACGCTGGAGGCCGCCAAGCAGGCCTTCGCCGATTTCCCCTGGCATCTGCCGGACCTTGTCGAGCAGGCGCCCGATCTGCATGCCGAAGTGCTGGAGCGGGTCACCGGCGCGGGCTTCGAGGCGGCCGTCTCCAAGCGCGCCTTCGCCAAGCTCTGCAAGGCCGTGGTCTACGGCTATATGAAGTAGGGATCGGAATGCTCATCGGTAGCGCCATGGGCATGGCACTCGGAGTTTACGGCGCAAGCGAGATCATCGCTTCCAGCCTGCGGTACTTCTTCCCGTAAGGCACCGCCAGACTAAGTGTGGCCGGAGATCAGGCCGCTTCCATCGGTGGCAAGCTTAGGCGCGCGTTGCCGCTGGCACGGTTCGCAAACATCGTAACCCGGATACGGTCGATCTCGGTCGCCAGTTCGCGCAGTTCCCTGGCTTGTTCGGGGGCTGACATCCGCGCTTCCGCCATCAACGCCATGGCGGTTTGATTGAGTTGTTGCGCCAAGCGCTGGTGTCTCAGTATCTGCATGGTTCGCTCTCGATCCTGTTGAAACTTCGACGATGATCGAATGCTAGGCGCGGAAAATGACAACATTATCGCGTTAACGCAATATTTAGAATTGCTTTCGGGAATGTCTCGATATCTAGTGTTTGGTCCGATTTGGTCCGATTTATCGCCGTCCCGGCTTTGCCGCGGCCGGCCGGCATGGTATCTAGATCGAGGTCGCCGGTCGGCGGTGACGGGCTGCGAGTAAGATTGAATGGACGGAAACGGCGCCGAACCTCAACGTCATTTCGCCTACGGCGTATTGTACTCGACAATTGGCGCAGTCGCCGATGTCGAGGATTGGCTTGACGAGAACTGTGCCAGCGACTGGAACCTCGTGGTGGATGGCTTGGATGAATCGCTGACCAAGAAAAGCCTCAGGATCATGTTCGAGCATGAAGCCGACAAACTCAGGTTCATTTCCGAGTACGCGCGGCGATGACCGTCAAACTCGACAAATTTTCGCGAATCCTTGCCGCGGCGCTGGCGTTGCTGGCCGCCGGCTGTAGCGCCGAGGAGGCGCGCGACGCCGTCCACGCCGGTGGAAAACTGGTCTACGACACACTGAAGTCCGCCCAGGAAGCCCACGACAAGGGTTATTGAACGGCGGCAAGCGGCGTTCGGGCCGTTTACCATTCAGCAACGATTTCCCGATTATCCTTAGCTGTTCCGAAGAAATCGGGAGAAAGCAAATGCAAGCAACACGTGCCGAACAACGGTCCGGTGTCCGGGAAATCTTCGACAGCCCGCTATTCTGGATGACCATTCTGATCTATGCGGTGGCGTTCTGCGCCTACCTGTGGTCCGACTTCCTGCGGGTTTTCAGCTGGATCGGTCAATAGACCCGATCCGCAATTCCTAACGCCGCCGCCGTGCTATAACTCCGTTATGGCTGTGCGGGATACCCAGGAAAACAGTTTACGGGCGGCCCCACCATGAAGGTCTCGCGACCCTGGTGGGCCTTCCTCGTTTTCGCCGTCGCCGTCACCGGCTTGATCGGCTATCTGGCCTACCGCTATCCCGAGGTTCTTGCCGGCACCGATGGCAAGGTCGGTGTCGTCCATAACCTGATTTGGATCGGCCTGATCGGTGCCAGCCTGTTCCTGCACAGGCGCATGCCGCTGGGCCATGCACTGCGTTACGCTGCCATTTGGGTGGCGATCGGCGCGTTCCTGGTGCTGGCCTACGGTTTTCGCCACGAGGCCCGGCTCGTCTGGGATCGGTTGGTCGGCGAACTGATACCGCACCAGGGTGTGCAATCCGCCTCCGCCGTCGAAATCCGCGCCGGCAGCGGCGGCCATTTCGTCGTCGAAGCCAGTGTCGATGGCAAGCCGGTTCGCTTCCTCGTCGATACCGGCGCCACCGACGTCGTACTGTCACCGGCGGATGCACGCCGCATCGGCTTCGATGTTGCAGCACTCAAGTTCACCAGGACCTACCGCACTGCCAACGGCATTGTCGCCGGCGCGCCGGTGCGGCTCGGCCGTATCGCCATCGGTTCGATCATGGTCGAGGACGTGCGCGCGTCGGTCAACGGCGCCGACATGGGGCGCTCGCTCTTGGGCATGAGTTTTTTGGAACGGCTCGGCGGTTATGAGGTTACGAACGGCAAGCTGATCCTGCGTCCGTGAGGGGAACCGGCGTCAGTGCAGCGAGATGCCGAGCGGGCGCTCTTCCGAGAGCAGCGCTTCGGCGGCGCGGGCCACCTGCAGCCAGCGGTCGTGGCCCTGGGTGTCGCCGCGCGCGCCTAGCTCGTCGGCACGGATGAAGGCGCCGGCGACGGCCATCTCGCCGTAGACGTCGACGAGCAGGCTGGCGGTGCGCATGATTTCGGGCGGAAGATGCATGGCGGCCTCTACTGTGTGGCTCGGATGTGCCCCAATCGTGGAGCGCGAACGCGCCCGGTCAACGGAAGACGGTCTCCGCCATCTTGATGACCTCGTTGATGTTGATGCCGAGGCGGTCCTCGATGACCACCACTTCGCCGGTTGCGACCGGCCGGTTGTTGGCATGGATTTCGATGTCCTCGCCGACGCCGCGGTTCAGTTCCACCACGGCACCGCGGCCAAGCTTGAGGATCTGGCTGATCGGCATGGTTGCCGTGCCGAGCACCGCCGTGATCTCGATCTCGACGTCGAGAACGGCCTCCAGTTCCGTATCCAGACCGAGCGAATGCCCGATCGTCTTGGGTTCGGCCATCGATGCAAAACCTTCCAGTCTAGATCACAGTATCGCCGCAGGCCGGTTAAACGGCCGTTAACGCTTTTCCCAGTCTAACACAGCCCTGGCCGGCGAGGGGGTGAAATCGGCCGCAGGCTATGAAAACCGCGGCTTACGCGCCAATATGTGCGAGCAGTCGTGTCAGGTGTTCGTCGTGGAAACCGTGCGACTCCAACTCGCGCACGAGGTTGCGCGCGTAGTCGCGGTTGGTGCCGGATATGCCCTCGGCGGCGGCGATCAACCCGGCCGCGGTGTCGTCGTCGAGCGCACCGGCAAACTGCGGGTGGTCGGTGTCCGCCACATAGGTGAGGGCTTCGACTTGGCAATCGGCATCCAAGCGGATGGCGAGGTGGGCCTGCCGGTAGGCGTAGCCGATCAGTTCGCGCTCATCCAAATAGGCGACAACGCCGTCCCAATCCGATCCAGCGACCCGGTACGCCATGCCCCGGCAACTGCCGCCGGAGGCGAGGCCGAGCACCAATCCGGGCCGCTCGGCGGTGCCCCGGTAATGGTGCGAATAGACGCAGAATGCCCGGTGGTATCCCGACAACGTCGCCTTCCGTCGTTCCTCAAAGGCAAAGCCGGGGTTCCACATCAAGGAGCCGTAGCCGAACACCCAGCCGTCGGCGTGTACCGTCATGCAATCAACCGGCGGCGAGCAAACGGTCCACGAAATCGAGCCGGTCTTGGCCCCAGAACACGTGCTCGCCGATGACGTAGGCGGGCGCGCCGAAGACGCCGGCGGCGAGTGCTTCCTCGGAATAGGTGTCCCAGGTCGCCTTGATGCCGGCATCGCGTTCCGCCTCGGCCAACAAGGCGCTGCCGTCGAAACCGCGTTCGTCGGCGATGGCGGCGGCAGCGGCCGGATCGGCAATATTGCGGTCCTCGGCCCAGACGGCGCTCAAGAAACCGTTGACCAAGGGGCCGCAGTCGCGGCCTTGCTGCTTGGCGGCGATGACCATGCCGGCGGCCGGCCATTCGCTGGCCGGGAAGAAGGCCGGTTCGAGAGCCAACGGCAGTTCGAGGAAGTCGCGCCAGCGCTTAAGTTCCTGCATGCGGTAGGCCTGCCGCGCCGGTGCGCGCTTGGCCAGCGGCAGCCCGCCGGTCTCGGGGAACACACGGCCCAAGTTCATCGGCTTCACGTTGACCTCGGCGCCATGCTTGGCGGCGATCGCCCGGAACCGGGCGTCACCGAGATAGGTCCACGGCGATATCAGGCAGACGTAGTAATCGATTCGCTGGGTCATGTAATTTTTCGCCTTCTGGTAAGGAAACAGCAGAAGCAGGGCGCTGTATTTACGGGTTTCTACGGATATTTTCGGGGCCGGGCCAAGTGAATCAACGTAAATATCGTCGAAAACATGGGCGCATGCGGAAAAACGCCTTTGACCTGCAAAAAACCTTTGTTAACAATTCTGTCATATTACGGACCCTAACCCACTGCGCGACAACGGCAATCGTCGCCATCGAGAATGGGTAGGGCTGTAAGGGGCTTTAACTGGGATCGACCGCAAGGGATGAGGGTCAGGGCAATGCTTCACAAGCCGTTGGACGGCGAAAACGTCTATGAAATTTCGGTCTACAACAAGGAAGTCCGTTCCTTGGTGAAGGAAAATCAAAGTCACAAGCATTACGACGATCACTGGGCCGATTGCCAGTTGCACGACGTTGTCGCTGCAGACGAGGCGGAGGCACGGCGTCTCGCCGACGAGCGCTATCCGGAGAGTGACGGCTTCGTCATCGAGGCCGTCAACATCACGGAAGTCTAAACCCACGCAAACGAAAACCGCCCGGCGTTGCGGCCGGGCGGCTTGAAATTCGCGAAGGCTTTCGGCGTCAGTTGCCGTTGGCCTTTAGGTAGGCGATCAGGTCGGCGCGCTCGTCGGCCTTCTTGACGCCGGCGAAGGCCATCTTGGTCTTCGGCACCACGTCTTTCGGCTTTTCCAGGTACTTGTCGAGGGTCGCCTCGTCCCAGGTCAGGCCGGATTCCATCATGCCCTTGGAGTACTTGAAGCCGTCGACGGTTCCGGCCTTGCGGCCGACGACGCCGTGCAGGTTCGGGCCGACGCGGTTCTTGCCGCCCTTGTCGATGGTGTGGCAGGCCTTGCACTTGGCGAAGGCCTTCTCGCCCTTGGCGGCGTCGGCGGCCTGGGTGGTATCGGCGGCGAACACCAACGCCGCGAACAGCCCGAACGCGGCGGCAACGGATGATTTCATCTTGGGGCTGAAGTAGGTAACGGTTAGTGTTTGACCTGTTTATACCATGATTTTAG
>JAYOXJ010000167.1:1868-8034 GCA_038152725.1 Rhodospirillaceae bacterium | reverse complement strand
GATGACCACCTTCATGTAACCCATGGTCGTGGTCAGCAGCGCCGACATGCCGAGGATATCGGCGTCGTGCTTCTTGAGCGCATCGATGTAGGCTTCCACGTCCGAGTTGACGCCGATGTCGACGACGTCGAAGCCTGCACCTTCGAGCATCATGCCGACCAGGTTCTTGCCAATGTCGTGGATGTCGCCCTTGACGGTACCGACGACAACGGTGCCGACACGCGGCGCACCGGTCTCGGCGAGCAGCGGGCGGAGGATCGCCATGCCGGCCTTCATGGAATTCGCGGCGAGCAGTACTTCGGGGACGAACAGGATGCCGTCGCGGAAGTCGATGCCGACGATACGCATGCCTTCGACCAGGGCCTTGTTGAGGACGTCGGAGGGAGCCCAGCCGCGCTCCAGGAGAATCTTGGTGCCTTCGACGATTTCGTCGGCGAGGCCGTCGTAGAGGTCGTCGAACATCTGTTTGACGAGTTCATCGTCGCTGAGGTCTGCAAGAACGATGTCGCCGGCGTCGGGCTGGCTCATGACCGTGTCCTTCACAAAGGCGGCACCTCAGGGAGGGTGCCTATTTCAAGCCTCTCAATAAGTTCGAGCGGCTTTTCACTCTGTTCTGGCGCGGACAAGAATTTATCGAAATCCGACACGGCATTGAAATTTTTACCGGAATCCAAACGAAGGCCGCCGGAAGCAAGGCTCCCGGCGGCAGTTTGGCTGTTTTTGTGATAGCCGGCTATTTGGCGTCGAGGTCTTCGATTACGTAGGTCTTTTCGTGGTTGAGGCCCATGTAGAGGCATAGGCACATGGCAATCAGCACCACGGTGAACGGCAGTCCGACCGTGATGGCGGCTGCCTGGAGCGCGGTTAACGCATCCGCGCCGCCGCCGAACAGCAGTGCGGCCGCGACTACGCCTTCGATGGTCGCTCAGAAGATGCGCTGCACCACCGGTGCGTCGACCTTGCCGCCGGCGGTAATGGCGTCGATCACCAGGGAGCCCGAGTCGGACGACGTAATGAAGAATACCAACACCAGAACGATGCCGACGCCGCTGGTGATTTCCGCGAGCGGCAGGTTGTGCAGCATCTGGAACATCGCCAGCTCGACCTTGTCGAGGCCTTTGGCAAGTGCGCCGACGCCGTTCTGAATTTGGTCGAGCGCCGAGCCGCCGAAAACGCTCATCCACACCAGCGTCACCAGTGTCGGGATCAGCAGCACCGCGATCAGGAACTCGCGTACGGTGCGTCCCCTGGAGACCCGCGCGATGAACATGCCGACGAACGGCGACCAGGAAATCCACCACGCCCAGTAGAATACGGTCCAGCCCTGAATCCATTTCTCGTCGCCGCGGCCGATCCAGTTGGAGTAACTGACGATGTCGCCGAGGTAGTCGACCAGTGTGGTCCCCATGGTGGCGAAGATCACCGCGGTCGGGCCGACGATAAGCACGAACAGCAACAGCGCGAGCGCGATGCTCATGTTCATGTTGCTGAGCAATTTGACGCCGCCGTCGAGCCCACGCACGACGGAAAACAGCGCGATCGAGGTCACCACCACGATGATGGCGATTTGCGTGCCGATATCGGCTTCGAAACCGAACAGGTAGGCGAGGCCGGCCGAAGCCTGCTGCGCGCCGAAGCCGAGCGAAGTGGCGAGACCAAACAGGGTGGCAAGCACCGCGATGGTGTCGATGGCGTGACCGAACGGCCCCCACGAGTGATCCTTTATGAGCGGGTAGAACGCCGAGCGGATGGTGAGTGGCAGGCCCTTGTTGTAGGAGAAGAACGCAAGCGACAGGCCGACCACCGCGTAGATTGCCCACGGATGCAGGCCCCAGTGGAGCATGGTGGCGCTCATCGCCTTCTGCGCGGCCTCCGGTGTCAGCTTGGTGACGCCGAGCGGTGTCTCATACCAGCCGGTGTAGTAGGCGGTTGGTTCAGCGACCGACCAGAACATCAGTCCGATGCCCATGCCGGCGGCAAACAGCATGGCGAACCACGATATGTTCGAGAAATCCGGTCGGGCATCGGCGCCGCCGAGGCGGATCTTGCCGACGGGTAGGAAAATCAGGGCGAGGCAGAAAATGACGAAGATGTTGCCGCCGACCATGAACAGCCAGTCGAAGGCGCCGATCGACCACCACTTGGCGCCGTCGAAAGCCTTCTTGGCCGCTTCCGGTGCCATCAGCACGCCGACCACGAACAGCAGTACAAGGCCTGATGAAATCCAGAAGACGGGGTGGTGGATGTCCATTCCCCATCGCTGCAGGTTATCCTGACCAACCTCGTACTCGGTTTCGTAGAGTGCCTCTTGGGCAGCCGTATCCGCCATGGATTTGCCTCCTATGAATGATTCATGGAGTCAGGCATCCAACCGGCCCGGCACAACGCAAGCGTGGCCGAAACTGCACCGTCCCCCATCTGCCGCTCTAAAGGCTAGCACCACATTGAACGGGAATTGGCCGGGCAGTGTCGGAAAATGTTCTGTTTGCGACATTTAAACGTCGTAAACAGATTATTCATGGAAAAGTTGACGGTCAGGCTTCCGGCTTCAGGTCGATGGCGTTCAGCGCGATCATGATGTCGGCGACGATCTGGTCCTGGCCGCGCCGGGCGACGTCGAAGGTGAAGACGATGCTGCCTTTTTCGAAACGCGCGATGGTGCCGTGCACCTCGCCTAATCCGTCGACCACGATGTAGCCCTTGTCGTTCGACGACAATTCGCCGAGTGCGTCTTTGTCGTCGAAGACGAACTTGGCGCCGCTCACGGAAACGTCGCTGAGCGTTCCCGGATAGGTCGCCTCGCCGACGCCCAGGAACATCATGCGCTGTAAGCTGACGCGCGTCTTGATCCTGCGGTCAGAGGAACTGCTCTTGCCGGTCATGGGTGCCTCTGGGTGTTCAGGTTGGATTCGACCGATTTTCGCCGAGCTTAAGGCCGAACTCAATCGCGAAGTTTCATGTTATCCGGGTCGTAGGGGCTTTCCGGGATGACGGTCACCTTGTGGCGCTTGCCGAGGATATCCATCTCAAGCTCGGTGCCGATCTCGGCCAGGTCGGGGCGCAGCATGGCCAGCGCCAGCGATTTCTTAACGCGGAAGCCGTAGTTGCCGCCGGTGGCGCGGCCGACATTCTCCGCGCCCTTGAAGATGGCGTTGTTGCCGAGTGGGTCGGCGTCGGTGACGCCGTGCACCTCGAGCGTGACGAAGCTGTTCTTGAAGCCCTTCTGCTGCCATTCGACCAGCGCGTCGCGACCGATGAAATCGCCTTTGTTCGGATGCACGAAGCGCTCAAGGCCCGATTCATAGGCCGCGTACTCGATGGAAAGCTCGGTGCCGACCAGCCGGTAGGACTTCTCGATCCTGAGGCTATCCATGGCGCGGATGCCGAAGGGCTTGAGCCCCAAATCAGCGCCAGCCTCCATCAGCTTGTCGAAGATGTGGTTCTGGTACTCGATCGGGTGGTGCAATTCCCAGCCGAGTTCGCCGACGAAGTTGATGCGCTGCGCCAGCGACGGCGCGAAGCCGACGTCGATCTGCCGGCCGGTGAGCCAGGGGAAGGCGGCGTTGGAAAAGTCGGCACGGGAGACCCGCGTCATCAGTTCCCGTGACTTCGGCCCGGCCAATACCAGCACGCCGATCTGGTTGGTCAGCGCGTCGAACCGTACCGAGCCGTCCGCCGGCATCTGCTTCCTGAGATAATCGTGGTCGAAACGCTGCAACGCACCGGCGGAGACGAGATAGAACGAGTCCGGGGCCTCGCGCATGACGGTGAACTCGGAGCGCACGCCGCCGTTCTTGTTGAGCGCATGGCAGAGCCCGATGCGGCCAACCTTCTTCGGCAGCCGGTTTGCCAGCAGGCGGTCGAGCCATGCCTCGGCACCGGGGCCAGAAATCCGGCACTTGGCGAAGGCCGTCATGTCGAGGAGTCCGACGTTCTCCTGGACGTTCCGGCATTCCTTTTCGATCGCCTTGAACCACGTGGAGCGGCGGAACGACCAATCGTCCTTCTGCTCCATGCCATCGGTGGCGAACCAGTTGGGCCGCTCCCAGCCGAACTTCTGGCCGAAGACGGCACCTAAAGCCTTCATGCGGTCATAGCAGGGGGCTTGGCGCAGCGGCCGCGCGGCCTCGCGCTCCTCGTCCGGGAAGTGGACGGTGAAGACGTTGCGGTAGGCTTCCTCGTTCTTCTCGATCAGGTAGCTCTCGGTGCAGTAGTCGCCGAAGCGGCGCGGGTCGACGCCGAGCATGTCGACACTGGGCGCGCCTTCGACCATCCATTCGGCCAACTGCCAGCCCGCGCCGCCGGCGGCGGTGATCCCGAAGGAATGCCCCTCGTTGAGCCAGAAGTTCCGGAGGTCCCAGGCCGGCCCGACAATCGGGCCGCCGTCCGGCGTGTAGCAGATGGCGCCGTTGTAGACCTGTTTGACGCCGACCTCGCCGAAGGCCGGCACGCGGTTGATGGCGGCTTCGATATGCGGCTCCAGGCGGTCGAGGTCCTCCTGGAACAGCTCGTATTCGCTGTCGGCGGAAGGTCCGTCGACGTAACAGGCGGGCGCGCCCTTTTCGTAAGGACCGAGGATCAAGCCGCCGGCCTCCTCGCGCATATACCAAGAGCCGTCCGACTCGCGCAGCACGCCCATTTCCGGCAGGCCCTGCTCGTGGCGCGCGAGGATATCGGGATGCGGTTCGGTGACGATGTACTGGTGCTGGACCGGGATCACCGGGATGTCGAGGCCGACCATGCGGCCGGTCTGGCGGGCGAAGTTGCCGGTCGCGCTGACGATGTGCTCGCAGACGATGTCGCCCTTGTCGGTCGAAACCTTCCACTCGCCCGACGCGGTCTTGGAAATGCCGGTGACGGTGGTGAAGCGGTTGATCTCGGCGCCTAAGTTGCGGGCACCCGTCGCCATGGCCTGGGTCACGTCGGCCGGCTGGATGTAGCCGTCCTCGGGATGAACGATGCCGCCGACCAGTCCGTCGGTGTTGCAGAGCGGCCAGAGTTCCTTGATCTCGGCCGGGGTCAGGAAGCGCACGTCGACGCCGAGGGTCGCCGCGACGCCGGCATACTGGTGGTATTCGTCCATGCGCTCCGCGTTCATGGCGAGGCGGATGTTGCCGACCTGGCGGAGCCCGACGTCCTTGCCGGTCTCGGCTTCGAGGGTCTGGTAGAAGGCTACCGAATAGCGGTGCAACTGGCCGACGCTGTAGCTCATGTTGAACAGCGGCAACAGGCCGGCGGCGTGCCAGGTCGAACCGGAGGTCAGCTCCTTCCGCTCGATCAGGACGCAATCGGTCCAGCCCTTCTTGGCCAGGTGATAGAGGGTCGAGACACCGACGACGCCGCCGCCGATCACCACCACGCGCGCATGGGTCTTCATTTCGCAACTCCCCGGTTCGCACCCGTATTCAGGGCGCCAGTTTCCAACGCTTCGTAGGGGCATCGCAAGGAATCTGCTTATCCCACCTCGACACATCCTATGCCGTTTCCGCCGTCCGGCCCGCCCCGGGTGGCGTTTCGGGGCAAGAACATGGCGCAAGCCGGCCAGATTTTTCCCGGCGAGCCGCCATATTGGTGCACCATCACCGTAAAGGGCCTTCGACCATGAACGACGCAACCAGGAGTTCCCGGCGGGGCGGCCGTGCCGCGCGCCACAGTCTACGCGAGGCCCAGGCGGCCAACGCCGCCAACGCGCCCTATGTGATCCGCAAGGTTCCGCTGACCGAGCTTTGTTCCGAGGAGGGCCTGGCGCTCATCGAGGCCAATGCCGAAACTATCCTTCAGGAGATCGGCATCGACTTCAAAGGCGATCCGGAAGTGCTTTCCATGTGGAAGCTTGCCGGCGCAGACATCACCGGAGAGCGCTTGCGCTTCGCCAAGGGGCTGGTCCGTTCTATTTTGAAGACGGCGCCCGAGACATACACCCAGTATGCCCGCAACCCGGCCCGCAATGTCGTCTTCGGCGGACCGAATACGATCTTCGCACCGGTCTACGGACCGCCGTTCGTTCACGATCTGGATCAAGGCCGGCGCTACGGCACCATCGCCGATTTCGAGAATTTCGTGCGTCTCGCCTATGTGGCGCCGAACATTCATCATTCCGGCGGCACCGTCTGCGAGCCGGTCGACATTCCGGTGAATAAGCGCCACCTCGACATGGTCTATGCCC
>JAYOXJ010000167.1:0-1858 GCA_038152725.1 Rhodospirillaceae bacterium | reverse complement strand
CGTCGCCATGTGCGAGATCCTGTTCGGCAAGGACTTCGTCGCCGAGAAGGCGGTCGCCACCAGCCTGATCAACGTCAATTCGCCGCTGACCTACGACGAGGTGATGCTGGCTTCGCTTAAGACCTACGCCAAGGCCGGCCAGGCGGTTATCGTAACGCCGTTCATCATGTCCGGTGCCATGGCGCCGGTAAGCGCCGCCGGCACGCTCGCTCAGGCACTGGCCGAGGCGATGGCCGGCATGGCGCTGGCGCAGCTCTGCCGGCCGGGCGCGCCGGTGGTGTTCGGGCTGTTCTCGTCCGCGCTCTCCATGCAGTCGGGCGCGCCGACCTTCGGCACGCCGGAACCGACGCTGGTGCTGTCGGCGGCGGCGCAACTGGCAAGGCGGCTCAAGCTGCCGTTCCGCTCCGGCGGTTCGCTCTGCGCCTCCAAGTTGCCCGATGCCCAGGCGGCCTACGAAAGCGCCAACTCGTTGATGCCGGCGGTACTCTGCGGCGTCAACTTCGTGCTGCACGGCGCCGGTTGGCTCGAGGGCGGGCTTTCCTCGAGCTACGAGAAGTTCGTCATGGATTGCGACCAGCTGGGCATGGCGGCGACACTGCTCAAGGGCTACGATCTCACCGAAAACGGCCAGGCGATGGACGCCATACGCGAGGTCGGCCCGGGTGGGCATTACCTCGGCTGCGCCCACACCCAGTCCAATTTCAAGACCGCCTTCTACCGTTCCACGCTCGCCGACAACAATTCGTTCGAGCAATGGGAAGCGGCCGGACGGCTCGACATGGCCCAGCGTGCCAACGGCCTTTGGAAGGCGTGGCTGGCGGATTACGAACAGCCCCCGCTCGATCCAGGCATCGACGAGGCGCTCCGGGCCTACATCGCCGAACGCAAGGCGCAGATGGCCGACAAGTGGGCGTGAGCAGAGAAATTCTCGCCTTTCGGGTGATGACGGCAACCGCACTGCCGTTCGAAAAGCCATAAGCATATTGTAGGTAATTGTGTTACGGACCCATCTGTCGATGGTCTTCGACCGGCGGGGCAGAAGCCAATTGAACGCCCGCGCCGTTTTTGACTTAACAATCGTCCTTGGATTGCTAAGGCAGGTGAGATTTGGGCGATTTTACTTTCGCGTTCGACCAGATTCCGATTAACGACGTCGCATCGACCAGTCATCAGGCCGTGCTGGATCATTGGTATCGGAAACGGGGTGACGCGTTCGCGCCAAGTTATCGGAAATTCGCCATCGACGAACTGCCGCCGCATTTGATCCCGCAGTGCATGGTGATCGATTGCGCGACCGACTACCGCTTCCGGTTTTATGGCACCTATATCGTCTCCATCCACCGTCACGATTTTACCGGAACCCGGTTGATGGACATGGTGCCAAGGGTATCCGGCGCCGCCATCTCGGATTATGTCGATGTGGTCAAGGCGGCACGCAGGCCTGTCGCGTTTAATGCCCAGCTGTTGACGTCGCATGAGCGCATTACCGGCATCGTCAGTCTATGTGTGCCGTTCTCCGACGACGGTAAGAACGTCACGGCGGTTCTCGAGCGGCTGCTGGACGGCCCTGAACTAGAAACCTACCGGCACTTTGCCAACAACGGGTATTCCGCCGAGCCGACGGTGCAGTATTCCATTTCCGGCTGATTTTGGCTTACAAACTCCTGTGGGCAGGAGATTTATTGTGTGCCAAGCGATATCGCCGTTTAGGAATTGTAGATACACTTGCCCGAAAGTGCGGTTATGGCGCGTGTAAAAGACGATTTCCGGAGCCTCCGGGGTATGGAAAAGGCCGCGATATTTATGCTGGCGGTCGGCAACCAGCACTCGGCACAGCTGTTCGAGAAGATGGACGACG
>JAYOXJ010000166.1:7782-8106 GCA_038152725.1 Rhodospirillaceae bacterium | reverse complement strand
ATTGATCGCCCAGGGATATGATGATGGCGCCGGTGAGCGTCGCCAGATCGACGACGAACTTCGGCTTGAAACGTTCGATGGTGTAGTGGAGCGCGTCGGCCAGCACGAGGCGGCCTTCGGCGTCGGTGTTGAGAACTTCGATGGTCTGACCCGACATCGAGGTGACGATGTCGCCCGGACGCTGGGCGTTGCCGTCCGGCATGTTCTCGACCAGACCGACGATACCGATGGCGTTGACCTTGGCCTTCCGGCCGGCCAGGGCCGCCATCAGGCCGATCACCACGCCGGCGCCGCCCCTGTCCCACTTCATGTCTTCCATGCCGG
>JAYOXJ010000166.1:4482-7772 GCA_038152725.1 Rhodospirillaceae bacterium | reverse complement strand
GTATCGAAGGTGACGCCCTTGCCGACGAAGGCGATCGGCGCGGCACCGCGCGCGCCGCCGTTCCAGCGCATGACGGCGAGCTGCGATTCGCGGATCGAACCCTGGCCGACACCCAGAAGCGCGCCCATGCCGAGCTTCTTCATCTCGGACTCGCCCAAGACCTCGACCTTGACGCCGAGCTTGGAGAGTTCGCGCGCGCGCTTCGCCAGCGTCGCCGGGTAAAGGATGTTCGGCGGCTCCGACACCAGATCGCGAGTCAGGAACACTCCGTCGGCGATCTTGTCGAGCGGCTGGAAGTTTGCCTTGGCGCGCGCAGCGCCCTTGCACATCAGCTTGAGCGTCTTCAGGCTCGGCTTGGCGTCGGCTTCTTCCTTGGTGCGGTACTTGTCGAAACGGTAGGAGCGCAAGCGCGCACCATAGGCCAGGTTGGCCAGCATGTCGGCGGCCGAGGCCTTTGCGCCGTCGACCGGGTCGAGGGTCACCGCCGCCGTCGCCTGACCGGTGGATGCGACGTTGGCGTAGATCTTGCCGCCGACGCTCTGCAAGGCGAGATCGTCGATGTCGGCGGGCTTGCCCAAACCGACCAGCAGGATGCGGTTCAAACGGCTGCCGGACGGCGCCATCACGGTCAGCACCTGGCCCTTCTTGCCGGTGAAGCGGCTACCCTTGACCGCGCGGCTCAGCATCCCGCCGGTTTGGCGATCGAGCGCCTTGGCCGACGGCGACAACTGCGCCTTGTCGGTGGCGAAGGCGACGGCGACGCCGCTGGTGGGCATGGCAGGATTGGCAAACACGATCTTCATGGGAACGCCCCTCGAGGTTCACGAACAATGCCTTACAAGAAAGGCTTTGGCGCCTCGGGTTTCAAGCGTTTTCGTTATTTTCGCGCAGTGCTTCGATGCCGCCTTCGGGGATTTCCGCCGGCATCTCGCCCTTGCTGCGCCCGGCCAGCCAAACCAGGCCGCCGGGAAGCGCACCGGCGAGCGCCGTGAAACCGAACAGCAGCGACAGCACCAATGCCTGCTCGGTCGGCACGCCGACCAGAGCGAAAGCCCAAACCATGGCACCTTCGCGCACGCCCCAGCCGCCTATCGAGATCGGCACGGTCAGGATCAGCAGCACCGGCGGGATCAGCACGATGCAATCGAACAGCGACACGCCGAGGCCGAGGCCCTTGGCCAGCACGAAGACCGAGAGCGAAACGTTGAGGTGGCCGATCACGCACCAGAACAACGGGATCGCGGCTCGGCTGGGCGAGAACAGCACCCGGCGGGTATCGATACCGAGATTGGCGAGCCCGCGCACCACGCGCCAGCGCCTGAAGCTTTCGGGCAGCCGGTCGAGTTGGGAGACCAGCGCGAGACCGACAAGGCTGACAAGCGTCACCGTGACGACGCCGGTGGTGCTGAGGCGCGCGGCCTCCGACGTCAGGCTTTTGATGAATATCGGCTGGGTGATGTCGACCAGGGCGACCAAAGCCAGCACCGTGGTGACGCGTTCGATCAGCACGCCATTGATGGCATGGCGCAATTCAGCGCCCTCGCGGTAGGACAGGAATATGCGGACGGCGTCGCCGCCGGTACCGCCCGGCAGCGCCTGATTAAAGAACGCACCGACGTAGAACAGCCGGATCGCCGATATCAGCGGCAAGTCGGCGCCGAGTCCGCGCATGACGCTCGACCATCGCAAGCCGCCGATGACGATCTGCACCAGCATGACGGCGAAGGCGAGCAACCGGAATCGCAAGTCCATGGCGGCGAAATGGCGGCCGAGCGCACCGAAGTCGCGGCCCGACAGCAGATACCAGATCAATCCGCCGGAAACGGCTGCCTTGAGCCCGATGGCCAGCCATTTTTTCGTCATGGTCCGTACGCCTGAAGTCGCTCGCGCCCAGCGTGACGCGGGCAACGTTTAACAGGTAGCGCCGTCCATGTCACGAAGCGGTCTGCGCGGCCTTTGGCGGCTTGGGCTGGCCCAGGCGGACCGGCACGCGCTTGCGGCCCCAATCGCCCGGCGGACCGTCGAAGCGCCCGGCCAGCGGCGAGCCGCAGGATTTGCAGTTGCCGGTGTAGTTACCCTCGAAGCTGACGTTCCAGTCGGAAAGCTCGTACCAGTCGCGGCCGATCAGGATGTCGCCGCAGTTGTGGCAATAGGTGCTTTGTCCGGCGCGATGGTGGACGTTGCCCACATAGGCGTAGCGAACGCCGTTTTCCTGGGCGATGCGGCGCGCGTTCAAAAGCGTCTCGACCGGCGTGCGCGGCTTGTCGCGCATCTTCCAGTCGGGATGGAAGGCGGTAAAGTGGATCGGCACGTCCGGGCCGAGGTGCTTGACCACCCAGCGGGTCATCTCGTCGATCTCGGCGTCGCCGTCGTTCTCGCCGGGGATCAGGAGGTCGGTGATTTCGAACCAGACGTCGGTCGAGTGCTTCAGGTACTTGAGCGTATCGAGCACGGCGTCGAGATGCGCGGTGCAGAGTTCTTTATAAAAGTGCTCGGTGAACGCCTTCAAATCGACATTGGCGGCGTCCATCCACTGGTAGAACTCGGCGCGCGGGTCGGGACAGATGTAGCCCGCCGTCACGGCGACGTTCTTGATGCCGCGCTCGCGGCAGGCCCTGGCGGTGTCGACGGCGTATTCGAGGAAGATGACCGGATCGTTGTAGGTATAGGCGACGGAACGGCAGTTGGTCTGGCGCGCGGCCTCGGCGATGCGTTCGGGCGATGCCTGGTCCTGCAGCTTGTCGAACTCGCGCGCCTTGGAGATCGACCAGTTCTGGCAGAACTTGCATGTGAGGTTGCAGCCGGCGGTGCCGAAGCTGAGGATCGGCGTACCCGGCAGGAAGTGGTTCAACGGTTTCTTCTCGATCGGGTCGATGCAGAAACCGGACGAGCGGCCGTAGGTCGTCAGCACCATCCGGTCGCCCGCCCGCGCGCGCACGAAACAGAGCCCGCGCTGCCCTTCGCGCAGCTTGCAGAAGCGCGGACAGAGGTCGCATTGGACACGGCCGTCGTCGAGCATGTGCCAGTAACGCCCCGGCACCGCGTCGGCGAATGTTTCGTCTAGGATCGGGAGGCCCTCGTTCATGGCGATAATATACGCCTGAGCGGGCGATTTCGGAACGGCGACGAGGCGAGTAACGGGGCCTTTCTCAGAAACGGTAGGCGACGCCGAGGCCGACTTCCCTTGTCACGTTGTCCGGTTCCCAATAGCGGATGAAACCTTAGAAAGGAACGTCGCCGCTATCGCTGTCCGAGCGGTCGATGCTCCAGTAACGGAAAAAGCCGTAGGC
>JAYOXJ010000166.1:4114-4472 GCA_038152725.1 Rhodospirillaceae bacterium | reverse complement strand
GCCGTAGGCAGACCATTTGTCGTTGATCTGATAGTTGTCGTTGAAATCCATGCCCCAACCCTCGTCCTGCTTGTTGTGGGCATAGGGATAGCCAAAACCGTCGCGTGAGGTGTAGGTAATATGCCAGCCCTTGATCACCCAGTTGAATCGGCCCTTGAAACTCCACTTCGACGTCGGCTGATAGAGGATGCCGACCGGCAGATAGGTGAGGATATTGAGCCGGTCATGCGTGATCTCACCGGTCGTGGTGTTGTGACCGCCACTGTTGTCGAAGAGCGTGCGAAGGCCCAGACCCAGATATGGCGTGAGTTGCTTGTTGTAGCGATAGGCCAGCGAACCTTCGAAGCGGCCCCTGTAG
>JAYOXJ010000166.1:0-4104 GCA_038152725.1 Rhodospirillaceae bacterium | reverse complement strand
GTGCCGGAAGTCGGGCTCGTGTATTTGGTGCGGCCGACGGTCACCTCGGCATTGTAGATGAAGCCGAAATCCCCGTCCTTTTTCGGCCCGTCCCAATTGCGTGCGCCGAGCGAGGCGAACCCTGGATCCGAATTGTCCTCCATCAGCCATTCGCCGGCGTCGTCTTCCTCCCGGTAGTGGAAGTCGGAAATGTCGAAGGTCAACTCGGCGGCACCGGCGATGCCGATCCACGTCAGAAAACAGCCGGCCATGGCCAGCGTTGCAGTCGATGACCGGCGTATCAATTCGTACTTCATAATGGCGCCTCAATTCACGCCGCGCGGACAATGCCGCAGCGCACAACGACAATTATCATCGCCAGGGTAAGTCATTGACCGGCCGATTGCAACCCTGGCGGGTGCTTCCTTTCTCTTCGGCAATGATTCCCCGGGCCGCTTTAAAAACCCGCCCCAAGCGGGTTACAATCGCCTGCCCGTAAGCCTATATCCGGGCCAGGACAGATCGCCATGAACGCAATCCGCCAACCGGCCGTCGCCGGTCAGTTCTATCCGGGCAGTGCCGCCGCGCTCAGCGAGGCGGTCAACGGCTATCTCGAGTTCGCCGAGCCCGGCGATGCGCGCGTGCCCAAGGCGATCATCGTGCCGCACGCCGGCTACATCTATTCCGGTCCGATCGCGGCGACCGCCTACAAACGCCTGGAACCGGCCCACGCCAACATCAAGCGCGTCGTCCTGCTCGGCCCCTGCCACCGCGTCGCGGTGCGCGGCCTGGCGCTCAGCGGCGCCGATGCCTTCGCCACGCCCCTGGGCCAGATTGTCGTCGACAAGGAAGCGGTCGAACTGATTGCCGACCTGCCGCAGGTCTCCGTCTTCGACGAGACCCACAAACTCGAGCACAGCCTGGAAGTCCACTTGCCGTTCCTGCAGACGGTGCTCGACGATTTTACCCTGGTGCCGCTGGTGGTCGGCGAGGCCACGCCGGAAAGCGTCGCCGAAGTGCTGGAAAAGCTCTGGGGCGGCGACGAGACGCTGATCGTCATCAGTTCCGACTTGAGCCACTACCTCGACTACGAAAGTGCCCGCAAAATCGACGGCGCCACCTGCGCTGCCATCGAGGAACTCGCACCCGAGAAGATCGCCCGCCAGGGCGCCTGCGGCCGCTTCCCGGTCGGCGGCCTGTTGGCGCTGGCGAAGAAGCGAGGCATGTCGGTCGAGACCGTCGATCTTCGCAATTCGGGCGACACCGCCGGCCCGCGCGACCGCGTCGTCGGCTACGGCTCGTGGCTTTTCTTCGATGCGGGTTCGCCAAAGACGGCCAAGAACAATGGCACCGACGCCAAGGCACCTGCCAAGGTCGTTTGGGGCAAGAAGGTCGCCAAGAAAGACTCGCCGAAGGTGACGGTGAAGATGCAGCCCAAGCCGCAACCCGCGGCCGAGGCGGCGGTTGTCGGCGAAACCGACTTCGGCGCCGATACCCGAGCGCTGCTCGACCGCCACGGCCTGACCCTGATCCTTCTCGCCGCCGCCTCCATCGATCACGGCTTGCGGCACGGCAAGCCCGTTCCCGTCGGCCTCGACGAACACGCGCCGGAACTGCGTGCGCCCGGCGCCTGCTTCGTCACCCTCAAGATGCAGGGCCGGCTGCGCGGCTGCATCGGTTCGCCGCAGGCGCACCGCCCGCTCGTCCTCGACGTCGCCGACAACGCCTTCAAGGCCGCATTCAAGGACCCCCGCTTTCCGGCTCTCAAAGCCGACGAGCGCGACGGGCTCGACCTCTCCATCGCGGTGCTGAGCCCGCAGACCGCCATGACTTTTACCGACGAGGCCGATCTGCTGGCGCAGCTGCGGCCCGACCGCGACGGCCTGGTCATCGCCGACGGACCGAGGCGCGCACTGTTCCTGCCTTCCGTCTGGGATCAACTGCCCGACTCCCGCGCCTTCCTGCAGCAGTTGAAGCGCAAAGCCGGCATGGCGCCGGAGCACTGGTCACAAGGCTTCCAGGCCTGGCGCTTCGTCACCGAGAGCGTCGCCATCGGCGACTACACCGACGCCTGAGCCGCGCTTGACTTAAGCCGGGCGTTGGGCGCCCCATAGCCCTCGCATTCGGGACGTGCCAAAGGAGAGCGCCACCGTGCTCAATATCGGTTTAGGTCTGGCCAAGCAGGTCGTCGGCATCGCGCGCCGTGCCGGCAACGAGATCATGAAGATCTACCGCACCGATTTCGACGTCCAAGCCAAGGGCGACAACTCGCCGGTGACCAAGGCCGACCGCGCCGCCGAGGAGATCATCACCCGCGCCATCCGCGAAGGCATCACCTCGACATTCCCGGTGGTCGCCGAGGAAGCGGCCGCCGCCGGCAACATGCCCGATGTCGAAGGCCGCGCGTTCTGGCTGGTCGACCCGCTGGACGGCACCAAGGAATTCATCAACCGCAACGGCGAATTCACCGTCAACGTCGCGCTGATCGAGCACGGCAAGCCGGTACTCGGCATCGTGCACCTGCCGGCCACCAACATCACCTACTTCGGGCTCAACACCGGCTCCTTCATGCTGAAGGGCAGCGAGCCGCGCGTCCAGATCCGTTGCCGTCCGGCGCCGAAGGCGGGGCTCATCGCGCTGGTCAGCCGTTCGCACAAGACACCGGAAGTCGGTACCTATCTCAAGGATTTCAAGATCGCCTCCGAGGCCAGCGCCGGCAGCTCGCTCAAGTTCTGCCGCGTCGCCGAGGGCGTCGCCGACATCTATCCGCGCCTCGGCCGCACCATGGAATGGGACACCGCCGCCGGCCACGCGGTGGTGCGTTTTGCCGGCGGCGTCGTTCGCAACCTCGACGGCGGCGAACTCACCTACGGCAAGCCCGGCTTCGAGAACCCGCACTTCGTCTGCGCCGGGCCGGGGGTGCTGGCGGACTGATGGCGCCGCTCGTCATCAAAGCCGACGATACCGGCCTCGACGAAGCCGCCAGGCGGCTCCGCTCCGGCGAACTGCTCGCCTTCCCGACCGAGACGGTCTATGGCCTCGGCGCCGACGCCACCAACGATGCCGCCGTCGCCAACATCTTCGCCATCAAGAACCGGCCGAGTTTCAATCCGCTGATCGTGCATGTGCCCGACATAGCCACCGCGCGTCGTCTCGGCAACTTCACGCCGCTGGCCGACAGGCTGGCCAAGGTGTTCTGGCCGGGGGCGCTTTCCATCGTCGTGCCGCGTGCCGCCGACTGCCCGCTATCGCTGCTGGTCAGCGCCGGGCTCGACAGCGTGGCACTGCGTGTCCCCGCCCATCCCCTGGCGCATGATCTGCTGGTTCGGGCCGGTGTTCCTGTGGCCGCGCCCAGCGCCAACCCGTCGGGCGCGGTCAGCGCGACCACCGCCGAACATGTGGCCCTGTCGTTCGCAGATCAGACCGGTGGCATTCCACTTACCATTCTCGACGGCGGGCCGTGTTCGGTCGGGCTCGAGTCCGCCGTCGTCGATGCCTGCACCCACAAGGCGACTCTGCTCCGCGCCGGCGGCATCTCCGCCGAGGATATCGAGGCGGCGACCGGTACGCTGGACATCGCCGGCACCGACGACCACGCGCCGAAATCGCCCGGCATGCTAAGCCGCCACTACGCGCCGGCGACGCCGGTCCGGTTGAATGCGACCGAGGCCCGCAACGGCGAGGCTTTGCTCGGCTTCGGTAAGGCGCCCGCGGGAACGCGCTGGAACCTGAGCGAAACCGGAAACCTCAAGGAAGCGGCGGCGAACCTGTTCGCCATGCTGCGCACGATCGATGCGGAGGGCCACGCCGGCATCGCCGTGATGGCCGTCCCCGAGCGCGGGCTTGGCCGCGCCATCAACGACCGGCTCCGGCGCGCCGAGACACCGGGGGAGTGAATTACTCCGCCGACGCCGGTTGCAACCGGAGTTTGGTCGCTGGGAGGAAAAGCACCGCGACGAAGATCAGGCTGGCAAGCACCGCCATCACCGCGAACAAAGCATAGAAGCCCCAATGGCCGTGCAGCGCCGAGATCGCTGGCACGGTCGTCGCCATCACCGCGAACGATATGATGTAACGCGCCGAATAGGCGCGCGAACGCCATTCGCTCTTGGCGATGCGGCCGAT
>JAYOXJ010000165.1:6750-8109 GCA_038152725.1 Rhodospirillaceae bacterium | reverse complement strand
GCGGCGAAGGCGAGGAAGAGCCCGCCGGCCCGAGCCGCTGGAACGAACCCTGGGACCGCAACCAGCCGGGCGCCGACGGCCGCTACTCCGCCTTCACCGCCGAATACGACGAGATCGTCGGCGCCGAGGACCTGTGCGACCCGGAAGAGCTCGACCGGCTGCGCCACCAGTTGGACCAGCAGCTCTCGCATCTGCAGGGCGTGGTCGCGCGCCTCGCCAACCGGCTGCAGCGCCGCCTGATGGCGAAGCAGACGCGGTCGTGGGAGTTCGACCTGGAAGAAGGCATGCTCGATGCCGGGCGGCTGTCTCGCGTCGTCACCAATCCGACCCACCCGCTCTCCTACAAGATCGAGCGCGACACCGATTTCCGCGACACCGTCGTCACGCTGCTGATCGACAACTCGGGCTCCATGCGCGGCCGACCGATCACGGTCGCCGCCATGGCAGGCGACATCCTGGCGCGCACGCTGGAACGCTGCGCCGTCAAGGTCGAGATCCTGGGCTTCACCACGCGTTCGTGGAAGGGCGGCCAGGCGCGCGAGAAGTGGGTGACCGAGGGCAAGCCGAAGAACCCGGGCCGCCTCAACGATCTCCGCCACATCGTCTACAAGGCGGCCGACCAGCCGTGGCGGCGATCGCGCAAGAATTTGGGCCTGATGCTGCGCGAGGGCCTGCTGAAGGAGAACATCGACGGCGAGGCGCTGATGTGGGCGCACCAGCGCCTGATCAGCCGGCCCGAGCAGCGCCGCATCCTGATGGTCATTTCGGACGGCGCGCCGGTCGACGACGCGACGCTGTCGGCAAACCCGGGCAATTACCTGGAACGGCACCTGCGCGACGTCATCGAATGGATCGAGACCCGCTCCGACGTGGAGATCACCGCCATCGGCATCGGCCACGACGTGACCCGCTACTACCGCAGGGACGTCACCATTGTCGACGCCGTGGAACTGGGCGGCACAATGATGAACCAGCTGGCCGAACTCTTCGACGAAGACACTAAGGGCAAGCTCCGCCGCATGGGCTGAGATACTTTCCGGGCCCCAGGCCCAGCCTCACCCGCCACTCTTGGCACAGCGGAAACCGATGTAGACGACGGCCATGTCGCGCGGTTTGGTAGCCCGGTTGTCGGCCCGCATCGTCGCCGCACCGTACCACCAAGAGCCGCCACGCGTGCCCTTTTCGGTTTCGCCACCGTCCTCGGTCCATTCCCAGACGTTCGCACCCATGTCGTGGAGTCCGTTGACACCTGGGCGGGTCGCGCCGGCCGGTGCGTGGCCGATGCCGCGCTCGAGCCTGGAACTGTAGTCGATTGCCGGCGTCGGTCCGCAGTCATCCAGGCAGTTGGCACCTGCCGGA
>JAYOXJ010000165.1:6250-6740 GCA_038152725.1 Rhodospirillaceae bacterium | reverse complement strand
TTTCGCGGTGCTCCGTGTAGGCGGCAAGCCGCCACTCGGCATCCGTCGGCAGGCGTTTGCCGGCCCATGCGCAATATGCTGACGCCTCGTCGAAGGTGACATGGACCGCCGGTTCGCCGTCGCCGGCCGGCGTGCCGAACGGCGCCGCCCAGGTCCAGCCAGGTTTTTGCGTCCAGCCGGCCGCGTAGACCAGGCCGCCACCCCGTTTTTCCGCCGCCGTCACCGTGCCGGTCGCGGCGGCGAAGCGGCGAAACGCGCCGACCGTGACTTCCGTCCGGTCGATGAAGAACGCGCCAACACGCTGCATCTCTTCGGCGAACGCCAGCGACGGCATCGCTGCGATCAGGAGTACCGGCAACATACGCTTCATGGAAATCTCTCTCCCGCCGCATCGAACCCGCGTCAGGATAGATGAAACCGTGCCGCTGGGCCAAGCCGGCAAGGGCTCTCGCGTCGTGGAGCAGCGAGAAAATCAACTCGTCGTAGCCGA
>JAYOXJ010000165.1:1819-6232 GCA_038152725.1 Rhodospirillaceae bacterium | reverse complement strand
TTTTCCTTCAGCACGCTGACCAGCAGGTTGAGCCCGGCCTCGATGCCCGCCTTCGGGCTCGAGTGCTTCTGCTCCTCGGCCAGGATCGCCTTGTAGAGTCCGGCGACGACATCGCGCGGCCCCTTCGGCGGCACCCGGCGCACGGAGTGATAGCCGATCATGTTGTTGCCGGTCGCGTCGTAGGACGCGGTGACGTGCGCGAACACCCAGTAGTGATCGCCGTTCTTCGCCTGGTTGATGACGAAGGCGAAGATTTCCTTGCCGGTGGCGATGTTGTCCCAGAGGTACTTGAAGACGCAGCGCGGCATGTCGGGATGGCGCACGATGTTGTGCTGCTGGCCGATCAGTTCACGCTCATCGTATCCCGCGACGTTGCAGAACGTGCGATTGGCATAGGTGATGACACCCTTGAGGTCGGTCTTCGAGACGATGATGTCGCCCGGATCGAAGGTCCGCTCGACGCCTGTCGGTGGCAATGTCGGTCGCGCCATGGTTCCTTCCTTTCCAGCAGCGACCATCGTATCGAAAGCCGTGACAATCAAATTGATATAGATCAAAAGTTAGGTATTTTTCGGTTTGCTTTTCCGGGCCGTGGTTTTCACTAATGACATTGGAACGCGCTCGGGAGGACGAATATGAGCATCAACGTGACGCCGCTCGACGGCAACTTCGCCGCCGTCATCGACGGCCCGGCAATCGCGACACCGCTCGCCCAGGCCGATTTCGCCGCCATCCACCAGGCCTTCCTCGACCACAAGGTGGTGACGCTGCGCGGCCTCGCCTGGGACTTCGACACCATGCTTGATTTCGGTCGCCGCTTCGGCCGTCTCGTACCGCACGTGCTCGACCAGTACCACCACCCCAAGACTCCCGAGGTTTCGATCATCTCCGCCAATACCGGCGACAAGACCAGCCGCCCGACCAGCGAACCGGCCGGCGCCTACTGGCATTCCGATCTCTCCTACGACGCCAACCCGGCCGACGCGATCATGCTCTACGCGCTCGAGGTGCCGTCCAAGGGCGGCGACACCGAGTTCTGCGACACGGTCGCCGCCTACGCCGCGCTGCCGGCGGCAACCCAGGCCAAGATTGACGGCTTGATCGGCATTCACCGCTATGGCCATCGCGGCGGCTATGCCGTCGTCGGCCTGAACGAGAAACAGGCGGCGGCGCATCCGGACGTCCGCCATCCGGTGGTGCGCGCGCACCGCGAGACCGGCAAGAAGTCGCTGTTCGTGAGCCCCGGTTTTACCGCCGCCATCGAAGGTTTGCCGGCGGCCGAGAGCGATGCCCTCTTGCAGGAACTGTTCGACCATATGCTGCAGCCCAGGTTCCGCTACCGTCACAAATGGCAGGTCGGCGATCTGGTCTGCGCCGACAACCGCTCGACCATGCATTGCGCCGTCGCCGATTACACCGAGCCTAGGCGCATGTGGCGGATGATCGTCGGCGGCAGCGGCTAAATCGGACCGAACGGAGGCTGCTCCGGGGCCAGCGCCGTCCCCTCGCCGTCCCCCATATCGGTGACCACGACGATCTGCGTGACATTCACGCCATCCGCGGAGAGTGGCAGCCGCAGCACGTAGTGGACGTGCTCGAAGCCGGGATCGCGCACGAAACCGTAGCGACTTGCACTGGCCCGTCCGGAAACTCTTGTCTCTTCGTGCTGGCGGCGCAGTTCCGGCACCATGTCGGCGGGGCGAATGTCGTAAGGTGACTGGCCTGTCATGTCGCGACCATGCAGTTCGGACATGGCCGAACCCCAGAACCGGAAGCGATTTTTCGTCGTATCCTCGAACACATCGATGACGAGGGTCGAGGGGATGTCGCGTGCCGGGATCTCGAACATGTCGAACGCCTGCCAGCTGCAACCGAGCTGCTCGCCCCCCATGGAACGCCAATATTCGAGCGCGACTTTCAGCCGCGCCGGCAAGGCGTGCAACGGCACATCGCGGTGACGCATGTCGTCTTCCCTCGTGTTCGGCCGTTCGGCACTATTCCCGCATTGGTAAACGCGCCCGGCGCTTTCATCAACAACTTCGGCGCGCTAGCATCCAGGCCATGAAATTAATCCATGTAACCGACCCGCATCTGGTGGCGCCGCCGGCGGAACTGATGGGTATCGACGGGCGCCGCCGCCTGGCCGACGCCGTCGCCAGCATCAACACGCATCACGCCGACGCCGAAGCCTGCATCGTCACCGGCGATCTGACCCATTGGGCGGAGCCGGGCGCCTATGCCGCCTTCTCCGGGATCATGTCGGAACTCGCGCTGCCCTGGTATCCGCTGATCGGCAACCACGACACCCGTGACGGGCTCCGCGCCGTCCTGCCCGATCTCGCATGGTCGGCCGACGGTTTCCTTCACTACACGATTGAGACCTCGGCCGGGCGATTGCTCATGCTCGATACCCTGGACGAGGGCAAGGCGTCCGGGCGGCTCTGCGAGGCGCGGCTGCGCTGGCTCAGGAACGAACTGACCCGGGCGCTCGCCGACAAATGCGCCGTCTATCTCTTCATGCACCACGCGCCGATGGCGGTCGGCATCCATGGCGTCGACGCCATCCGCCTCGCCAACGGCGGCGATCTCGCCGCCTGCCTGCGCGGCTTCACGCACGTGAAGCACCTGTTCTTCGGTCACCTGCACCGCACCTGCCATGGCTCGTGGAAGGGCATCCCGTTCTCGACCGTCAAGGCGACGGCGCATCAAGTAGCGCCGATCTTCGACGACACCACCAGGCTCACGGCGTCCCGTGAACTTCCAGCCTATGCCGTCGCGTTGATCGGGCCGGACGGCGTTGTCGTGCACGATCAATCGTATCTGGAAGAGGACGCGGTCATCGAATACGACCGCGGCGCGCCGGA
This sequence comes from Rhodospirillaceae bacterium, assembly GCA_038152725.1. Classification (GTDB taxonomy): domain Bacteria; phylum Pseudomonadota; class Alphaproteobacteria; order Rhodospirillales; family Casp-alpha2; genus TMED8. Next base: position 3,368 of record JAYOXJ010000165.1, on the reverse strand, counting down.
AGGCAGTGCCGTGCCCGATCACCAGAAGGGCTGGAGCGTGTGAGCGCGCGCGCGGCCTGGCCGGCGGCGCTGTCCGCCGCGATGCTCCTTCTCGCCCCGCCCGCGGCGGCGAAATCGGTGGAACGCCGCGCCGATCATCGCGGCATCCACCTGGTCGGCATGTCGTTGCCGCCGAAGGCCGACTACGACGTCGACCTGCTCGCCATCGATGCCGCCCTGGACAACATCAAACGCGCGATCGACCGCATCTACGCCGGCTCGCCGTTCAGCGCCGAGCGCATCGAAACCCTGAAGAAGAGCGGCAAGGTGACGCTGGTCTACGATGCCGCCTTCCCCAAGTCCAAGCTCGCCTCCGTCGTCATCGCCGCCTTCTTCCCCGATTTTTTCCAGGCCGAAAAGGGCGGCGACAAGGAATTCCTGGTCGTCATCAGCCGCTTCGGCGTCAAATGGCCGACCGACAAGCTGGCCGCCGTGATCGTCCACGAACTGGTCGGTCACGGCCTGCAGCACCTGCGCGGACGCACCGAGAAAGACCGCAAGATCGACAAGGAATGCGAGGCGCTGATCTACGAGGAGCGCGCCTACCAGGACTTCGACGTGCGCCGCGACACTCGTGACATGAAGCAGTTCCGCCAAGACGTCCGCGGTAAATGGTGCGCCGACTTCCGCCTCTACCTGACCCAATCCGGGCTCAACGCCGACAAGGCCTGGAACTACGGCAAGCCCGACGTGCCCGCGCTGCTCGTTCATTTCGAGCGCTATATCGCGGCATTGCGAGATTCGGGCGTGGCCGGCAAGGCCGTCGCCGCGGCCAAGGCGAAGCGCGCCGACAATTTCGCCGCGCTCGAGGAGAAGGCGCGTGATACCCGCGACCCCGACGCCATGTTCACGCTCGGCACGCGCTATTTGAAGGGGATCGGCACCGAGCGCGCCCCAAAAGAAGGCGCCAAGTGGATCGCCGCCGCCGCCGATACCGGCCATGCCTCTGCCCAGCACGTGTTGGGCGTACTCTATTCGTCCGGCTACGGTGTCCCGAAGGATCCGGTCGCCGCCTACATGTGGCTGACGCTGGCGTCCCAGCGCGGTCATTCCGACGCCAAGCGCGCGCGCAAGAAACTCGACGGCAGCTTGAGCGCCGGCGAGCGTTCCGAGGCCGAGACCCGCGCCCGCGATTGGCGGCCGGCGACGGTGCCGAAGTCGTGAGATCGCCATTGAAATCCACGCCCGGCGACGACATCTCCTATGCGTTCCACGTCGTGGAGGAGAAGGCGCCGTGCCGAAGATCCATCTGACCACCCTGCTCGCTCTGATCGCCCTATTCGGCCTCGGCGGTCCGGCACAGGCCGGCCCGATCACGGTCGAGGCGACGCCGATCCCGCTCCATCCCGGCGACGCCAAGGTCGTAAGCGCCGGCAAGCTCCGTTTCAGGGGCGGACTGCAGTTGAAGAGTTCGGACCGCCACTTCGGCGGCTTTTCCGGCCTGGGCCTGAGCGCCGACGGAGCCCGCATGGTCGCCGTCGCTGACGAAGGCCGCCGGCTCGCGGCCGAT
>JAYOXJ010000165.1:0-1748 GCA_038152725.1 Rhodospirillaceae bacterium | reverse complement strand
AACTGTCACACCTGCCCGAGAATAACGGCATCGAGGCGCTGACGCTGCTGAACGACGGCCGGTTGCTGGCCATCAGCGAAGGCAGCGGCAAGAACGCCAACGCCATTGCCTGGGTCAGCGACATTGGCGGCTGGTCGGTGCTGACCTACGCACTTTCCGACGGCTTTCGCGCCACCGGGGCGGCGACGCTGCCGGATGGCGACGTGCTGGTCGTGGAACGGCGCTACACGCTCCGGACCGGCGTCGCCGCGCGGGTGCGCCGCGTTGCCGGCAAGGCGGTCGTGCCCGGCGCCGAACTCAAGGGTGAACTGATCGCGGAACTGCGCCCGCCGGTGAACGTCGACAACATGGAGGGGATCGAGGCAATCCGTCCAATGCGCGGGCCGAACGCCGGAAAGGCCCTGGTCTACCTGATCTCCGACGACAACTTCAATCCGTTGCAGCGCACGCTGCTGATGATGTTCGAACTGACCGAGTGACGGCGGATCAGGCCATCGCCGGGCTCGGCATTGCCACGTCCTTCGCCATGTGAACCGTATTGCGGCGGTCGGCATGGCCGGGCTGGACGTCGCGGCGGCGGCGGTCGGGCCCGAAGAAGTGGTCGGCGCGGATGAACGGCCGCGATTCGCAAACGATGCGGGCGATGCGCTTGTAGAGCGTGCGGGCCGAAACCGGCTTTACCAGGAATTCCGACATGCCGCCGTCGCGCGCCGTGACCACGTCGGTCTCACCGGTGTAGGCCGAGGTGATGATCACCGGCGCGAAGCAGTTGGCGCTGGCCGGGTCCTGGCGGATGCGGTTCAGCAGCCCGAGGCCGTCGCAGTTGGGGCCCCAATCGGCGAGCACGATGTCGGGGTTGATCGTGTTGAAGGCGGCGAAACCGGCTTCCGGGCTGGTCACGGCTTCCACGTTGGTGGCGCCCAGTTCGCGCAGCACCTGGCGGAACACGGTGCGCAGCAGCGGGTTGGGGTCGACGATCAAAACCGATATGCCTCTGAGATCGACGTTTTCCATCTTCGTAGTCCCTTTTCCGAATCTCCGGTTCAAGTCCGAAACTTCGCGCCTTCGCTTCGCGCCTTGATTGACGCGTTGGAGAAAATCTAGCGAAGCCAAGGGATCAGGGACGAACGAATACCGGGGCCGAATATTCGCTCAAGACCGACGGATGGCCATCGGTGCAAAAATTAATTACTGAAAAACAATAACTTAAAAGAAGCGCACAAGGGCAATCACGAATGTTCTTTTTATGTTCTTGTTGGCTTTTCGATTGGCACCGGAGCGAAAAATCAGTCATCCGCCCGATCCGGCACGGCGGACCGGCGGCAACGTGCGGCCTTGTCCGATAAGCTGTCGAACCGTATGCATCGGAATTCCAAAGCTAATTATGATAATAATCGCAATTTAAATTAATTATTGACTTTTTAGATATATAATCCTATTTTGGTCTTCCCTGCCGCCCTCCACCATTGCGAATTTGGCGGGCCGGCACGCTATTCGACATTGTGAAGAAGACGGCATCCCCCGGAGCGGCGGCCAAGCGCCCGCCCGCCGCTGTGGCCGGGGTGCAAACACGACGTAACCCCCAGCGCAGGCGGGGGTCCAGGGCTGGATTCCCGCTTTCGCGGGAATGACGGAAGGGGAATGGCGAAATTGGATTCGTTGACCCGAAAATTGGCTTCGCCGGACGGGCTCGGAAACAGCCGGCCGTTGTTTTCAATGGGTAAAATTGGGGGCGGTTTCCACGAGTT
>JAYOXJ010000164.1:0-8156 GCA_038152725.1 Rhodospirillaceae bacterium | reverse complement strand
CTCGACGTTTGCGGCGATCGGGTTGGGCTGGATGTCGGAGAATACGGCGGTCTCGATGCCGGCCGATTTGTTGGCGGCGACGGCGTCCTTGATCATGGCGAGGCCGGCGAGTCCCGGATCGGTGACCAGCAGCGGGCGCGTGATGCCGGCGGCGCGGCAGTGGTCGGTAAGTTCCTTGATGCGGCCGACGCCGAATTTGACCGACGTCGGGTAGTTCCAGTTTGCGGTAGGTGTCATGTAGGTTTCCTCAGCGCCGTTCGGAGACGGCAAGTGCGATACCGCCGGCGGCGAACACGGCGGCGAAAAGACGGTTGCGGATCAGCGCCTGGCGCCGGGTGCGGATGAAGCGCCCGAGGTGCCCGGCGGCGAAGCCGTAGGTGGTGTAGATGGCGAGACAGAGTACGACCGAGGTCGCGCCCATGGCGACGAGCGCGGTTTGCGGGTCCGCCGCGCCGCTCAGGAACGGCGGGTAGACCAGCACGTAGGAGAGCGCCGACTTCGGGTTGGTGAGCGAGATCAGCGCCGCCTTGGAGAAGACCCCGCTTGCCTCGGGCAAGGTCAGCGGGCGGCCACTGCCGGGATCGGTCGGCGCCTTCCAGGTCTTCCAGGCGAGGTAGAAGAGATACCCGACGCCGGCCCAGCGCAGCACCTCGAAGGCGGTGGCGGAGGCCGCAAGGAAGGCGAGCAGTCCGAAACCGACGAGCACCACATAGACCGTTACCGCCAGCGCGATGCCGCAGGCGGCGGCGAAGGCGGCACCGATGCCGCGGCGGCTGCCGACGGCCATGACGTAGACGCTGTTGGGGCCGGGAAAGGCGACGAAGGCGAGCCACAGCGCGGCAAAGGCCGACCATGTTTCGAAAGGCATCGATGTTGCTCCAATGTAAGCCGGTGGGCGGTGACGCTCAGATGATCTCGAAGTAGCGTTCCATTTCCCAATCGGTGATGTGCTTGCGGAACTCGCGCTCCTCCCATTCGCGGGTGGCGGCGTAATGTTCGACGAAGGCATCACCGAACAATTCCCGCGCCGGCTTCGAGGCCTTCAGCCGGCCGGCCGCCTCGAACAGGGTCTGAGGCAATTGCAGGCGCGTGGGGAAGGTCTTGTCGTAGGCGTTGCCCTGCACCGGGGCATCGGGCTCGATCTCGTTCTCGATGCCCCAGAGCCCGGCGCCGACGGCGGCGGCGAGCGAGATGTACGGGTTGGCGTCGGCGGCGGCGATGCGGTACTCGACGCGCTGCGACTTGGCCGTGCCGGAGATCACCCTGAGCGCGCAGGTGCGGTTGTCGACGCCCCAGGATGCATCCGTCGGCGCCCAGAAGCCGGGGATCAATCGCGTGTAGGCGTTGACCGTGGCGGCGACGGTGCAGAGCATTTCCGGCATCAGTTTCTGCTGTCCGCCGACGAAGTGGCGCATCGCCTTGGACATGCCGTACTCGCCCTTGGCGTCGTGGAAGACGCCGGCACCGTTCTTGCCGGTGAGCGACATGTGGATGTGCCCGCTCTGGCCCGGCCAATCGGACGACCATTTGGCCATGAAGGTGGCCATGCGGCCGTGCTTCTGCGCCATGATCTTGGTGAAGGTCTTGAACAGCGCTGCCTTGTCGGCGGCGGCGAGCGCGGTATCGACGGTGATGGCGGCCTCGAGCACGCCCGGGCCGGTTTCCTCATGAAGGCCTTCGAGCGCCATGTCCATGCGTTGGCAACCATCCAGCAGCGCGCGGTAGAAGTCGCTCTCGACCGTGTTGCGGATGACCGAATAGCCGAAGTAGCCGGGTTGGATCGGCGTGAGGTTGCGGTAATTCTTCTCGCGCACGCTCTGCGGGGTCTCGTCGAAGACGAAGAATTCGTACTCGAACCCGGCCTTGACGCCGAAGCCCATGGACTGGGCCTTGCCGAGGACGCGCCTGAGCGCCGCGCGCGGGCACACGCTCTCGTGCTCGCCGGCGAACTCGCCCAAGAAGAACACCATGCCGTCCTCCCAGGGGATGTCGCGGCAGCTCTCGGGAATGATCCGTACCGGTGCGTCAGGATAGCCGGTGTGCCAGCCGGTGATCGATACGTTGTCGTAGAGCTGGTCGTAAGAGTCCCAGCCGACGACCACGTCACAGAACCCGAAACCGCCATCGAGGGCGGAGAAAAACTTGTCGCGGCTCATGTACTTGCCGCGCAGCACGCCGTCGATGTCGAAGACGCCGACCTTGACGTGGTCGAGGCCACGTTCGGTGACCAGTTTCCGGGCGTCCTCGGCAGTTTTTACGTCGCGGGCCTGCATGGAAACCTCCCTGTTTTCTGTGCGGTACATGATGGCGGATGGCGGGGGATGGCTCAAGATCAAACCGGTGGTCTGGTGCGCGCGGGAGTGGAATTGATACCGATCATTGCGAGTGAACGGCGGCCATGGCAGCGTCAAGACCTTGAAGACACGGAATTCGCCACATAAGGTTCCACAAATTGTAGGGTTTTGATCCGGGGGCGGTTGGCGCAATGGACATCGCAACGCTAATCGGTTTGATTTTCGGTCTCGCCGTCATCGGTATCGCGATCGCGACCGGCGGCGAAATCGGGCTGTTCATCAACCTGCCGGGCATCCTGATCGTGCTCGGCGGAACGCTGGCGGCGACGCTGATCAAGTTTCGTCTCGTCGACATGATTTCCGCTTTCGCGCTCGGCTTGCGCACCGCATTCCGCGAGATCGCCAGCGACCCAAACACTATGTACAAGGAAGTCCTCGAGATGGCGGCGGCGGCGCGGAAAAGCGGCGTGCTGGCATTGCAGGATTTCAAGATCGACAACGCGCTGTTACGCCTCGGCATCCGCCTCGTTGTCGACGGGCACAGCGCCGAAAACGTACGTCACATCCTGGATCAGGAAATCAACCAAATGCTGATCCGCCAGGAGAAGGGCGAGACTATGTTCCGGGGCATCGGCGACTCGGCGCCGGCGTTCGGCATGATCGGCACGCTCGTCGGCCTGGTGCAGATGTTGGCCAACCTTTCCGATCCCGGCAATATCGGCCCGGCCATGGCGGTGGCGCTGCTGACGACCTTTTACGGCGCACTGACCGCCAACCTGATCGCCATTCCGATTGCCGACAAACTTGCCGCCAAGACCACGCAGGACCGCATCGTCAACGACCTGGTGTTCGAAAGCGTCATGCTGATCCACCTGCGCCAGGGGCCGCAAGTGATCGCCGAGACACTTGCCGCCTTCCTGTCCGCGGCGCGGGCCAAACAGGAAGCAGCCTGAGCGATGGCGAAGCTGGCGGTAAAAAAGGCCAAGGGTGGCGCCCCATCATGGATGGTCACGTTCGGCGACATGATGTCACTGCTGCTGACCTTCTTCGTGCTGCTGTTCACATACTCGACCATGGACGCGGAGCGGTACAAGGCGCTCGCCGGCTCACTCAAGAACGCTCTCGGATCGAGCCTTGTCGACCAAATGCGTGGCATGGTCGAGGTCGGCGGTATCGCCACCCGCGACAAGCCGACCACCATGCTGATTCCGCCGGCCGAACGAAAGCCCGAGCCGGGTGTACCGGACGCGGAGCCGACACCGCCCAAGACCGATGTGCCGACGATCAAGCTGGATTTGGACGCCGCCGGCGAAAAGCTGTTGGAGAAGACTTTCAAGGAGGTGCGTGAAGCCCGCGCCGCGGGGCTGGCCAAGGATTTGCGGTCCGCCGTAGACCAGACCATGCAGGGCGCGCGCATCGACATCGAACGCCTGGACGGCACGGTGCTGATCCGTTTTCCCGACGAAATCGCCTTTCCGTCTGGTGCGAGCGCCCTTGACGACATGTTCGCGCGGACCTTGATGTCGTTGGTACCTTTGCTGGCGGCAACACCGGGCGCGATCGTGGTTTCCGGCCACACCGACAATGTACCGATCCTTGGCGCCACCTATCGCTCCAACTGGGAACTGTCGGGGGCGCGCGCAACATCCGTCGTGCATCTCCTGGTCGCCGACAAAACCATTCCCTCCGCCCGGATCACCGTGCAGGGGTTCGGCGACAGCCGCCCGCTCGCCGACAACGATACCGCCGAGGGGCGAGCGAAAAACCGCCGCGTTGAGATCACCATCCGCGTTAAGGAGTGATGCCGGACGTTAACGACCAATTGGCGAAGGCCGTGGCGCTCCATCGGGACGGGCGGCTGGATGAGGCCGCGGCTCTCTATCGCGCCATCCTCGATGGCGCACCCGGACAGGCCGATGCCCGCCACCTTCTCGGGTTGATCCGCCACCAGCAGGGCGATCACGCCGGTGCGCTCGCCGATATCGACACCGCTATCGCGCTGGTTTCAGACGTCGCCATGTACCACGCCAACCGGAGCCGGGTGCTGACTGCGCTCGACCGCCATCCCGACGCCTTGGCCGCGGCCGAACGGGCCGTGGCGTTTGAGCCGGACAATGCCGAGACGCTCAGCGATCTGGCCGGCGTGCTGCTCAGGCTCGACCGCGCGCCGGAGGCGCTCACCGCGGCCGAACGGGCGGTCAGCTTGGCCCCCGGTTTGGATGCGGCACGGCGCAACCTGGCGCTGGCGCGGTTCGAGGTCGGGTTTCTTGCGCAGGAGGCGGGCGACCTCGATGCGGCGGAGGCGCTCTACAGGGGCGCGCTCGAACTCGATCCCGAACGCATCGAGGCGCTGGTCAATCTCGGCAACGTGTTTCGGCTGCGATACCGGGTGGCGGACGCGGCGCTCTGCTACGAGGCGGCATTGGCCAAGGGCTGCGTCCTGCCAGAGGTATTCGGCAACTTGGGCGTGATCCGCCAGGAGATGGGCGATACGGCCGCCGCGATCAAATGCTACGACCGCGCGTTAGCGGCAGAGCCGGACAATCCCGAAATCCGGCGCAATCGCGCCCAGGCGTTGCTCAAGCAGGGCCGTTTCGAGGAAGGCTGGCGGGAGTTCGAGTGGCGCTGGCTGACCGCGCACTTTAACCACTTCCGGCGGGACTGGGTGAAACCGCGGTGGACCGGCCAGCCACTCCTTGGCGAGACGGTGTTGATCCATGCCGAGCAGGGCTACGGCGACAGCCTGCAATTCGCCCGCTATCTGCCGATGGTGGCGGAACGCGGCGCCAAGGTCATCGTCGAATGCCCACGGCCGTTAATGTCGCTTCTCGCCACTGTCGCAGGCGTGGTGGAGGTGTTCGAATACGGCACCGACGCGCCCAACCATGATTATCAGATTCCGATGATGAGTCTGCCTGGCGCGTTCGCTACCGGAGCCGCCAGCATTCCTGCCGACGTGCCTTACCTCGTACCCGCGGACGCAGCCCGTGCGAAATGGCGTGAGCGGATCGGCACCGGCGATGGTCGGCGGATCGGCCTGGTCTGGAAAGGCAGCGCCAACCATCAGCGCAACGACTGGCGCTCACCCGGCTTGGCGGCATTCCTGCCGCTGATGGAACTGGAAGGCACCACGTGGTTCTCGTTGCAAAAGGACGACGAGGCGGCCGACCTAGACGGTATGGGGCTGACCGATCGCATCACCGCGCTCGGCGACGGGTTCGTGGATTTCAGCGATACAGCCGCCGCCATCGAATGTCTGGATTTGGTAATCTCACCAGACACTGCCGTAGCCCATCTCGCCGGCGCCTTGGCGCGGCCTGTGTGGCTGGTGTTGCCGTTCGCCAGTGAGTGGCGCTGGCTCGAACACCGCTCCGACAGCCCCTGGTATCCGACCATGCGGCTTTTCCGCCAGGCCGCCTATGGTGATTGGGCGAGCGCCGTCCGGGCGATGGCAATGGTGCTCAAAGGCGCCTAGCGTCAAATCCTTGGGATCAGCACGGAACCCTGCATCAGACGCCGCGCGGTGCGGTAGCTCCGCGTGTAGCGCGCGTGCCAGCCGCCGTTCTCACGCACCACTTCGGCGCCGACGGGCAGCACGCCGGACGGCGTGCCGATCCGCAGATCGCCGTTGCCGCCGCGCGCCAGCGAATGCGCCAAGGTGCCTTCGATGCGGCTGGCGGCCGCCAGACAAAGCGCGCTGGTCAGCGGCGAGACCCGGTGCACGTTGGTCATCGAAACGACGCGCACGGTGATGTCCTGGGTGTTTGCGTCGATAGTGCGGCCATCGATGGCCTTGAAGTCGTTGGCGCGGGCGAGCAGGCCGATGCGCGGATTGGTGAGCGGCACGTCTTCCGGCCGGTTGGCGAGGCCCATGCGCACGCCGGCGGCGCGTCGGATGCGATCCAAACGTGCCATCATTTCCGGGTCGGCATCGATCTGTTCCGGATGTTCGGTGGCGGTGAGACCGAGCGCCTCGGCGGCGACGAAGACCATGCCGGTGGCAGCGTCGACCAACGAGACCTCGAGCGTGCCCTCACCCGGAACGTCGAGCAGGGTCGTCGGTTCGCCGGCAGGCAGCAGGTTGCCGGTGGTGGCGCCGCCCGGCTTCAGGTAGTCGAGCTGAATGCGCGCGCCGGTGCCGAACACGCCCTGGATCTCGAAATCGCCGGCGACGGCGGCCATGCCGCCGGCCACCGGTATCGCGGCATGGATGACGACGCCGGTATTGGTGTTATGGAGCCTGACCGTGGTGGTACCGTCGGCGATGTCGGGTCGGAACAGGCCTTCGTCGATGGCGAAGGGTCCGACGGCCGATGATAGATTGCCGCAGTTGGTCGCGTAGTCGACCGCCGGCCGGTCGATGGCGACCTGGGCAAAAGTGTAATCGACGTCGGCATCGTCGCGCGTCGCCGGCCCGATGCTGACCACCTTGGAAAGCGACGAGATGCCGCCGCCCATGCCGTTAAGCTGGCGTTTGTAGGGATCCGGAGCGCCGATCACGGAGAGGAAAATCTCGTCGCGCGCGGCGCGCTCTGGCGGCAGGTCGCGCTCGTGGAAAAATACGCCCTTGGACGTGCCGCCCCTGTAGAAGGCGGCCGGAATTTCGATCTGGTTGGGATTGTGCTTCATGGGCCGGAGTTTGCGCCGGTCCGGACGGTTCGACAAGAGGGAGGGTTTTCCCGAAAACGTACACGGGCTATGATCCGGGGCAGGGGGAAACGGCTATGAAACTCGATCAAGCGCAACTGGAGCAATTCCGCGAAGACGGCTACGTCATCATCCCGGAACTGTTTTCAGCCGATGAAGTGGCGGTCTTAAGGGGTGAGATTCCGGGTATATTCGCCCAGCGCCGGGACGAGAATTTCCGCGAGAAGGACGGTGACACCGTGCGCACCGCCTTCGCCACCCACACTTACAACGACGTCTATGGCAAGTTCGTGCGCCATCCACGCATCCTGGAGCCGGCCGAGCAGATGCTCGATGGTCAGGTCTATGTGCATCAGTTCAAGCTCAACGCCAAGGCCGCCTTCAACGGCGACGTCTGGCAATGGCATCAGGACTACGGCACCTGGAAACGCGACGACGACATGCCGGAACCCCGCGCCATGAACCTGGCCGTCTATCTCGACGACGTGACCGAATTCAACGGACCGCTCTATCTGATCCCGAAAAGCCATCGCCATGGCGTCTTGGATGCCGGCCACGACACGAAGACAACCAGCTATCCGCTGTGGACGCTGGACGAGCAGTTGATCCGCGACATGGTGACCGAGGGCGGTATCGTCGCACCCAAGGGTCCGGCCGGCACCGGCTTCTTTTTCCACGGCTGCCTGGTGCATGCCTCGCCGCCGAACATCTCACCCTGGGACCGGCTGATCGTCTACGTCAGCTACTGCAACGTCGACAACCATATCCGCCAGTTCAAGCGCCCGGAATGGATCGCGCATCGCGACTTCACGCCCCTGGTCGCCGAGACCGACGACTGCCTGCTCGCGCAGGCGGCGGCGGAGTAGGGCGGGTGGCGATCCGGCGAGCCGCGCTGGCCGCGGCGTTCGCCGGCCTGCTGCTGGCGTCCTGCTCGACCACGCCGGAACACGAGGCCTATCGCCAGCACGAGGACGATCATCACCACGCGGCGGGAGAGCTTCTGGTGCTCGATCCGCCGGGCGACTACGTCGCGGCGCTTCCGGATATGGAGTTCCGTGTCATCGAGGTGACGGACCTCGGCAGCCTGGGCGGAAAGCTCTATCACATCGAGATCGCCGACGACCGCCATCCGTTCGTCGCCCGCGATCACCACCGCCAGCGCTTCCCCGGCGTTAAGGCGGATGTCCACCACCATCACTTCCTCCACGCGACTCA
>JAYOXJ010000163.1:0-8166 GCA_038152725.1 Rhodospirillaceae bacterium | reverse complement strand
AGCATAGACGGTGGACCAATTCTGTGGGGGAGGATCAGCGGCTCAGGCCGCCTTCCGGTTCTCCGGTTCGGCCCGGCTTGCCGAAAACCATAAAAATCCCTACCTTTTCAGGACGATTCGTGGGGGTACTGGCTTGAGCAAGAGCTACCTTGAATTGACGCGCCTGATCGAGCGCCTGCACCGGCGTTATCTCGACGTATTGCGAACGGAGCTCAAACGCGCCGGCATCCGCGACCTCAACGGCGTTCAGGCGCTGCTGCTCGCCAACATCGGCGTCGAGGAAATGGCCATCCGCGATCTCGTCGAGTGCGGCTACTACCAGGGCTCCATCGTCTCCTACAACATCCGCAAGCTCACCGATCTCGGCTATCTCGACCAGGAACGCGCCGCCCACGACAAGCGCTCGGTGCTGGTCAAGCTCACTAAGAAGGGCCGTGGCGTGGTCGACCTGGTAGCCAAGTCGGAAATTCGCAATGCCCAGGCCTTCACCAAGAAACTTGCCGACGACAGCGGGCTTGCCGGCGCCAGCGATACGCTCGCCAAGTTGGAGCGTATGTGGGCCGATTACATCCGCTACGGCGAAATTTGAAATCGCGACCATGACATCCCCAGATCAATCCGTGCTCGATCTCGAAGGCGCGGCCCGACGGCTGGCATTGCCGCCGGAAGTCCTGGCCGGCATCCTCTCCGACTTCCGCCAGAAGTACGCCAATGTCGTCGCCGACATTTCAGGCCGCGTCGAAGCCGGCGACATGGATGAGGCCGGCCGTCTCGCACACAACCTGAAAGGCCTGGCGGGGACGCTGGGCGCCGTCTCGCTGCAGACACCGGCGGCCAGGCTCGAGGCCGCTATCGACGCCGGCAGCGAGTCGGGCACCGAAACGGCGCTGCGCGAACTCGGCCGTCACATGACCCGGGCGCTGGCCGAGATCGACGCCTGGCTCGAGGCGAATACTTAAGGCTATTTGACGAACTTGCGGAAATCCGGCGGGCGCTTTTCGAGGAAGGCGTTGACGCCTTCTTTAGCCTCGTCGCTTTCGTAATAGAGTGCCACCGACTGCATTCCCATGGAGCCGATGCCGCGCATGTGCTCGGTGGCGGCGTTGAACGAGCGTTTGGCGATGGCCAGCGCGGTCGGGCTCTTGGCCATGATCTCGGCACACCAGGCATCGACCTCGGCGTCCAGCTGGTCGGCCGGCACAACCTTGTTGCAGAGCCCCATGGCGAGCGCTTCTTGGGCGGTGTAGCGCCGGCAGAGATACCAGATCTCGCGCGCCTTCTTCTCGCCGACGGCGGCGGCGAGCAAAGCCGTGCCGAAGCCCGGATCGACCGAGCCGACCTTGGGGCCGACCTGGCCGAACTGCGCTTTCTCGGAAGCGATGGTGAGGTCGCACAACAGCGCCAGCACGTTGCCGCCGCCGATGGCGTAGCCTTGAACTTTGGCGATGACCGGCTTGGGTACGTCGCGGATCACGGTCTGCAGTTCCTCGACCGGCAGGCCCAGCGTACCGCGACCGCCGTAACCGCTGCCCGACGACGCATCGCCATGCGCGGACTGGTCGCCGCCGGTGCAGAACGCCTTGTCGCCGGCGCCGGCGAGCACGATGACGCCGATCTTCTTGTCCCAGCCGGCGCGGTTGATGGCGTGGATCAGCTCCTCGCAGGTCTCGTTGCAAAATGCATTGTATTTTTCCGGGCGGTTGATGGTGACGGTGGCGACGCCGTCTTTCTCGGCGTAGAGGATATCCTGGTAGTCCATGTCGCGATATGTCCCTTGGCTGTCGTTTAGCCGTTCATGGTGAGCCCGCCCGAGACGCTCAGCACCTGGCCGGTGATGTAGGCGGCGTCGTCGGAGGCGAGAAAGGCGATGGCGCCGGGGAGGTCGTCGGGGCGGCCGAGCCGGCCCAGGGGGACGGCGCGGCGGAACGCCTCCGAGAGCTTTTCCGGGTTGCCGGCCTCGGCCATGAAGTTCTCCAAGAGCGCCGTCTCGGTCGGGCCGGGGCAGACCACGTTGAAGGTGATGCCGTGGCGCGCATGCTCGCGCGCCAGCGTCTTCGAAAGCCCCGTCAGCCCGGCCTTGCAGGCGGCATAGACGGCTTCGCCCGACGAACCCACGCGCGCCGCGTCGGAGGCCACATTGACGACGCGCCCCATTCCGCGCTCGACCATGCCGGGGAGCACCGCATGCTGGGTGTGGATGGCGCCCTTCAAGTTGATGGCGATGATCTTCTCCCAGAAATCCGGATCGGTCTTGAGAAACGGGCGGAACACGTCCCATCCGGCGTTGTTGACCAGTACGCCGATGGGCCCGAGCGCCGTTTCGGTCTCGGCGACCCGTTTGGTGACGGCGGCGTAGTCGGTGATGTCGAAGACGAATGCGGCGGCGCTGCCACCGGCCGCCTCGATCTCGGCCACCGTCTTCGCCGCACCAGCGGCGTCGATATCCCAGACGGCGACCTTCGAACCCTCTTCGCCAAAGCGCTTCGCCGTGGCGCCGCCGATACCGCCGGCGGCGCCGGTGACGATGACGACCTTGTCCTTCAATCCGCGCATGAGTGTCGCAATCCCCCCGTTACATGCCGGCGCGCCATTCGCGGATCATGTTGCGCGCAATGACGATCTGCTGGATCTGGGTGGTGCCCTCGTAGAGGCGGAAGAGGCGTGCGTCGCGGTACATGCGCTCGACGCCGTAGTCGGCGATGTAGCCGCTGCCGCCGAAAATCTGCACGGCGCGGTCGACGACGCGTCCGGCCATCTCGGAGGCGAACATCTTGCAGCACGCCGCCTCGGTGGCGACGTTCTGTCCTAAGTCGCGGCGCCTCGCGGCCTCGACAGTCATGCATTCGGCGGCGAAGATTTCCGTTTTGCTGTCGGCCAGCATCGCCTGCACCAGCTGGAAGTCGGCGATCGCCTGGCCGAACTGCTTGCGCTCGCAGGCGTAGGCCAGCGCGGTGTCCATGGCGCGTTCGGCGAAACCGACGCAGACGCCGGCGAGATGCAGCCGGCCGCGGTCGAGGGTCTTCATGGCCGTCTTGAAGCCCTGGCCCTCGACGCCGCCGATCAGGTTCTCGGCCGGCACGCGGCAGTCCTCGAAGATGACGTCGCAGACGTGCGCGCCCTGCTGGCCCATCTTCTTCTCGGGCTTTCCGAACGACAGCCCGTTTGAGCCGCGCTCGACGATGAAGGCGGAGATGCCACCGGCGCCGGCGATCTCGGGGTTGGTGCGCGCCATCACGGTGAGCACGTGGGCGAAAGGCGCGTTGGTGATGAAGCGCTTGGTGCCGTTGAGCACGTATTCGTCGCCGTCGCAGATGGCGACGGTCTTGAGCCCGGCGGCGTCGGAACCGGCTTCGGGCTCGGTCAGCGCGAAGGAGGTGACGAATTCGCCGGACGCGATCTTGGGCAGGTATTTCTGTTTCTGCTCTTCGGTGCCGTCGATGACGATGCCCTGCGAGCCGATGCCGACGTTGGTGCCGAAAACGGATCGGAACGCCGGCGCGGCGCGGCCCAGGATCTTGCCGAGCCGCACTTCCTCTTCCATGTTGAGCCCTAGCCCGCCGTATTCCTCCGGCACCGAGATGCCGAAGAACCCGAGGTCGGCCATCTCGGCCTTGAGCTCTTCGGGTACGGCGTCCTTTTCGGAGACCTGCTGTTCGAGCGGGATCAGGCGCTCGTTGACGAAGCGCTCCGCGGTATCGAGAAGCTGCTGGAAGACGTCGGCATCCAAGGCCATGGCATCGCATCCGCGCGGCGGCGGACCTCCCTGTGAAATTTCACGCGCGTTTTCGCTTTTGCGGTCATGCTGCGACGCGCCGTGCGACGGGTCAACGCAGAAGCGCCCGCGGCGGCCGAAAAATCGCGGCGGCGTTTCGCCTGCTGAAAAACCTACCCGTTCGAGCCCTGAATATTCGTTTCGGAAGCGTTTTTCCGGGAAGAATCCGGCTTTGGCGCCAAAGGGTTGAAAAAAAGTGACGAAACGAAATCGGGCCGACCCGCCCCTTGGCCGACCCTCCCCCAAGGCGCCCGGAACGCTTGCAGTCGATGACCGGCGAAACGCCCGGCGATGATCCCTGCAAACCCCATGAAACGGCCCTCGCATCTGAGCGACAAGGCCAGACTATAGCATATTTTCAAGAAAAAGGCAAGTAAATTCCTATTTAATAGGAAAAATAGTATATATGACCTCGGCCGGCGGCACAAAATCGCCGTATCGCATCGCTGGCGTTTGCAGTAGAATGGCAATAGGTCAGCAGGGGTGACCTATTAAGTTTCGCCGCCGGGGGGCATCGGGCATGAACTGGCAGGAAATCTTCGCGTCGCGCTCGACGCGGATGACGGCTTCCGAAATTCGCGAACTGCTGAAGCTGCTCGACCAGCCCGACATCATTTCCTTCGCCGGCGGCATTCCGGACCCGGCGCTGTTTCCGGCGGACGCGTTCCGCAAGGCGTTCAGCGATATCCTCGCCGACGGCTCGGCCCAGGCGGCGCTGCAGTATTCGGTGAGCGAGGGCTACCGGCCGCTGCGCGAATGGATCGCCGGGCACATGGCCGAATTCGGCATTGCCTGCGGCGTCGACAACATCCTGATCACGTCGGGCTCGCAGCAGGCGCTCGACTATCTCGGCAAGCTGTTCCTCGGCGCCGGCGACACCGCGCTGGTCGGCTGGCCGACCTACATGGGCGCGCTCGGCGCCTTCAATGCCTACGAGCCCAACTACGACCGCCTGGACGCGCTCGGCAACCGTACCGCCGCCGACTACGCCGAGGCCGCAGCGGCCAAGGGCGGGCGGGTCAAGTTCGCCTATCTTTCCGTCGATTTCGCCAACCCGACCGGCGAGACGCTGAGCCTGGCGGCGCGCAAGCGCGTCCTCGATCTCGCCGAGGAACTGGACATCGCCATCGTCGAGGATGCCGCCTACCAGTCGCTCCGTTACGACGGCGCCGCGGTGCCGCCGATCATGGCGCTCGATATCGAGCGCTCGGGCGGCATCGAGAACACCCGCACGCTCTACTGCGGCAGCTTCTCCAAAACCCTGTCGCCGGGGCTTCGCATCGGTTGGGTCTGCGCCGCCAAGCCGGTGATCGGCAAACTTGTGCTGATGAAACAGGCGGCCGATCTGCATTCGCCGACGCTCAACCAGATGGCGGTGGCGCGCGTCGCGGCGGCGACGTTCGGGCGCCAGGTCGAGACCATCCGTGCCACCTACAAGGCGCGGCGCGACCGCATGTTGACAAGCCTGGAAGCGCACATGCCCGACGGCGTCACCTGGAGCCGCCCCGAGGGCGGCATGTTTGTCTGGCTGACCCTGCCCGAAGGCATCGACGCCGCCGAACTGCTGGCGCGCGCGATCAAGACCGAGCGGCTTGCCTTCGTGCCGGGCCGCGCCTTCTTCGCCGACGGCTCCAACGCCAATACGCTCCGGCTGAGCTTCACGCTCGGCAACGAGGCGACCATCGAAGAGGGTATCGCGAGGCTGGCAAGGCTGCTGCGCGCCGGCTGACGCGTGCCACTTGAAACGCGCCGGGGCAGGGGTTTGCTCAGGCGCCGTCGAGCAGCTTCCGCCATGCCGGCCAACCGCCGACGATCTCGGCCATGCGCTTGTGCCCCGGCGCGAACGGGTGCAGCCCATCGGCGAGCATGCCGGGCCATGCCGGGTCGTTGATGGTTTCCGACAGCATGTCGAGATAGGGGATTTGAAGCTCGTCGGCCAGGGCCCGGAAGGCCAAGTTGTAGTCGGCGGTGCGGGCGTTGCGTTTGTCGCGGATGTGGCCCTCGTCGGTGGTGAGCGGCATGCGCGCGTCGTCGACGGCGCTGGGCCCGACCCAGAGCGTCGGCTGCATGGCTTTCGCCTGGCCCAGCATTTCGCGCGCGTTCTTGATCGAGTGGCCGAGATCGACTCGGATCGTCGCGTCCGGGCCCTCGCCTTGCAGTGTCGCGTCGTTGAGGCCGAAGTTGAAGACGATGGCGCAGTTGGTGCCGGGTTTCAGCCGTGCCGCGACCTCGGCCTGCCAGCGCGGGCGGATGTCGTCGGAGGTGTCGCCGCGGATGCCTAAGTTGTAGTCGGTCAGGTCGTGGCCGGCGGCGACCTCGGCGGCGCAGAGATAGCCGGGCCAGCCGAGCATGGCGACGTCGCCGGTGCCGTTGGTGATGCTGTCGCCGATGAAGCAGACGCGGAGCTTGGTCATGGCGCCAGTCTAGGGGCCGGGCGTAGGCGGTGAAAGCCAGTTTCGCGGAATTATCCCAGCCGCCTGATGCCGATCAATGCGACCCGCCGACGGAGGCCTATGATTGCCCGGTGAAGCCCGCCGATGGAGGTGCGACATGGGGTGGCGACGATGGGTGCTGGCGGCCCTGCTGGCCACGACGATGGTGCCGGCCGGTGCCGGGGCCGTGGATCCGCACGCGCTCTACGAGCGCCGCTGCGCGCGCTGCCACGAGGGCCATGCCGGCGACTTCGTCGCCAAGAGCCTGATCCGCCGCGACGGCCGGATCGTCGGACGTGACAGCGGCATCGAGATCGGTGCCTTCCTCGCCGACGGTCACGGCCGCCTGCCGGCGGCGGAACTGCCGGTCGTGGTTTCGCATCTGGCCGCCATCTTCGAATCGGGCGGCTTGTTCCGGACGCACTGCCGCATCTGTCACGACCCGGCCGTTACCCTGGCGCGCCGCGAACTCACGCTCCGCGACGGCCGGGTGGTCGGCCGCTACAGCGGCCGCGACATCCGCACCTTCATGGAGAACCACGGCCGCCTCGAAGGCGCAGAAGTCGAAACCATCATGCGCATGTTGGAACGCCAGCTGCAGACCGTGGAATGAGGCGCCGGCAGCCTCAGGGCCGCGGCGCGATCGGCACGACCAGTTCTATCATGCCGGTGAGCGTCTTGGGGTGGAAGCGGTAGTCGTAGCGTTCGATGTCGTAGTCGACGGCGGGAACGTAGCCCGAGTTCGGCATCCATTCGCGCCAGATCGCATCATAGGCGGCGCCGATGACGCTGCCGATGGGTTCGCCCTTGAGCTTGAGCAGAAAGAACGCCGCCCTGCCGCCGCCGATCTCGCGCCCGACCATGCCGTCGGGCACGTGGTCGAGATCGTGCACCTCGACGCCCGCCATGTAGTCGAGCACCGGCTTGGGATCCTCCGATCCGCGATGGATGCCAAAAGCGGCGGTGCCGGTCGGGTTGTCGATCTCGTCGGTGCGGTTGCGCAGCGTCTGCCAAAGTGTGCCGATATCGACCAAGTGCCCGCGCGGAAAACGGCGCTCGACCCCGATCACATAAGTGACCGGGAAGTCGACGATGTTGGGCTCGCGAAACGGCAGCGTCATTTTCAGGCGATGGTGCCGGCGTCCGGTGCGACGACGCAGAAGCGGTCGGAGAGCGCGGCAAGTTCGGCGCGGTGCAGGTCGGCCGCCTTGACCACGCCGCCGTGGCCGTCGGGAAGATCGCGGGTCGCGCAGGCGCCGGCGACGACGGTCGAGAAGTAGCCGAGATCGAGCGCCGCGCGGGTGGTGGTGCTGACGCACATGTGGGTCATGAAGCCGGCGACGACGAGTTTCGGCCGCCCGGAAGCCTTGACGAGATCGGCGAGTTCGGTGCCGGCGAAACTGTTGGGCAGGCCCTTGGCGACGACAGCCTCGGCCTCATCCGGTGCCACCGCGTCGGCGATGGCGCCGCCGCGCGCGTCCCAATCGAAGGCGCCGCCGGCCTTGCCCTTGTGGCGGATGTGGAACACCGGCGCGCCGGCCTTGCGCGCACCGGCGAGCAATAGCGCGCACTGGTCGAGCGCCGGTACCACGCCGGTAAGCGGCAGCATGCCGTCGAGGTATTCGTTCTGGCAGTCGATCAGGATCAGCGCGCTCTCGGCCCAGGTCGCGGGGGCGAGGTTGGCGCCGGCCATCTGCAACAGCGTTTTCGGCAAGGTGGGCTCGGCCATGGCATGTCTCCGGTGGCGAAAAAGGTGGTCCCTTCACTAGCCGGAAAAGGCCGGACTGTCACCCCGGCCATTGGCCGTAGTTCAGTTGCGTCCTGACAAAAGCCCGCGCCGGATCTCGGCGCGTTTTGAAAAGGTGTGTGTGGATAGCAAGGTTTTACAAATAAGGATCCGAATTGATATTAAGGGGCTGAAGTAGCTAAGAGCCTATAGGGGTTCTACAATGGCTACGATGT
>JAYOXJ010000162.1:0-8179 GCA_038152725.1 Rhodospirillaceae bacterium | reverse complement strand
CGTTCGATCCGCGCGCCGCAGGCGGCCAGTTTCTCCTCGACCCGCTCGTAACCGCGATCCAGGTGATAGACTCGGTTGACGATGGTCTCGCCCTCGGCGGCGAGCCCGGCAAGGATCAGCGAAATCGAGGCGCGCAGATCGGTCGCCATGACCGGCGCGCCGGAAAGTTTCTTGACGCCGCGCACGATCGCCGAAGCGCCATGCACGTTGATGTCCGCACCCATGCGGCAAAGCTCGGGCACGTGCATGAAGCGGTTCTCGAAGATGTTCTCGGTGATCATCGAAGCCCCCTCCGCCACCGCCATCAGCGCCATGAACTGCGCCTGCATGTCGGTCGGAAAACCGGGGAACGGCTCGGTCATCACGTCGATGCCGCGAGGCCGGCCGTTGCCGGCCGTGATGCGAATGCCGTCGCCGCTTTCGGTCACGGAGATACCGGCCCGTCCGAGCGTGTCCGTGGCGGCCTCGACCAAGGAAATCCGCGCGTTCTTGAGCACGATATCGCCGCCGGTGATGGCCGCGGCGGCGGCATAGCTACCGATCTCGATGCGGTCGGGCAACACCTCGTGGTCAGCGCCGTTGAGCGCGTCGACACCCTGGATTCTGAGCGTGTCGGTCCCGACGCCTTCGATTTCAGCACCCATTGCGACCAGGCATTTGGCGAGATCGCCGATTTCCGGTTCACGCGCCGCATTGGAAATCACCGTCTCGCCCTTGGCGAGCGCAGCCGCCATCAAGGCGTTCTCGGTGCCGCCGACGGTAACCAACGGGAACATGATGTGCGCGCCCTTGAGCCCCTGCGGCGCGCGCGCCTGGATATACCCTTCCGAGAGCTCGATCTCGGCGCCGAGCTGCTGGAACGCCTTCAGGTGTAAATCCACCGGCCGGGTGCCGATCGAGCAGCCGCCCGGCAAGGAGACTCGCGCCTGGCCGAAACGCGCCAGCAGTGGCCCCAACACCAGCACGGACGCGCGCATCTTGCGGACAACGTCGTAGGGCGCGGTGGTCTCGGTAATCTTGGCGGCCGTGAGGCGCACGCGGCGGCCGCTGCCACCTTTGCCATTGGCGTGGCCGTTGCCGAGTACTTCGATCTCGACGCCCAGGCCCTTCAGCAGATCGCCCATGGAGGCGATGTCGGCAAGTTTGGGCAGATTGGAGAGAACCAGCGGCGCCTCGGTCAGCAGCGATGCCGCCATCAGCGGCAAGGCCGCGTTCTTGGCGCCTGAGATTTCAATGGTGCCGTTCAGCGGCACGCCGCCCTGAATTCGAATTCTGTCCATGTTCGGTTCGTATCCTCCGACGCCTCCGGTTGTAGAGAAGGCGGCCACCCGCCACAAGCAATGCCTCGGGACTAAACCCCGACTATGGCGAAAGCAGGGCGTTATTCACACCCACGGGGATTTAGCGATCGCGCTCCGGTGGCTCATCCTTGGTGCTGTCGCCGCGCGCGCGGAGTTGCGCCTTGCGTTTGACCAGGTTGGCGCGAAGCTGCTCGGCGAGGCGCGCATCGCGCGCCGCGCGCGCCGCCTTTTTACCGCGGCGGCCTTCGGGCGGCTCGTCGGATGACGATTTTTCACCGGCCATTTCATCGTTCCTCGGCGCTGCTAACCGCTTGATCGTGAGCGGCCTTTCCGATCAGGTCAAGGACCTGGAACGGCGCGGCTATCGACGCTTGCACCCAGGTGGACCATGTGGCATGTTGCGCCCGCTTCGCACGGGGCCGCCGTAGCTCAGGGGTAGAGCACACCCTTGGTAAGGGTGGGGTCGAGTGTTCAATTCACTCCGGCGGCACCATTTTCTCCCGGAGCCCATCATGCAAAATCCGTCCGGCTCCGATCTTCCGACCCCTTCAGGGTCCGGTTTCGCCGAGATCGATGGTGCCCGGATCGAGTTCCAGCGCTACGCCAGCGATTCGGGCCTGCCCGCGCTGGTCTTCCTGCACGAGGGTCTGGGTTCCGTCGCCATGTGGCGGGATTTTCCGGCGCGCGTAGCGATGGCGACCGGCGCGCCCGTGATTGTCTATTCGAGGCGGGGATACGGCGGCTCGTCGCCGCGCCCTGCCTCCTACCAGGTCGACTACATGCACCTGGAGGCGCGCGAGACGCTTCCCAAACTGCTCGAACACTGGCGTGTGCGGCGCCCGGTCCTGGTCGGGCACAGCGACGGTGCATCGATTGCGCTGATCCACGCCTCCGAGCATTCTCTCAGCGGCGTTGTGGCGTTGGCGCCGCACGTCTTCGTCGAAGACATCTGCATCGAGGCCATCGAGGAAGCGCGCGAGGCCTTCGCCGCAACCAATCTCGCCTCCCGCCTCGGGCGTTATCACAGCGACGCCGAACACGCCTTTCGCGGCTGGAACGACATCTGGCTCGAACCGGCCTTCCGCGATTGGAACATCGAGGCGCTGCTGCCGGCGGTTTCCGCGCCGGTGCTGGCGATCCAGGGCTTGGACGACCCATACGGCACCATGGACCAGCTGGACCGAATCGAACGCGGCGTTGGCGGGCCGTTCCAGCGCCTCGAACTCAAGGCCTGCGGCCACTCGCCGCACCGTGACAAACCGAGCGAGACGCTCGCCGCCGTTACTGAATTCTTCGACCGCATCGCCAAAGGGGACGCCCGTACATGACCACGCGTTATCTCGAGGACTATACCGACGGCGAGGTCATCGTCACCGCGGCTTACAAGCTCGGGCGAGACGAACTGATGGCTTTCGCCAAAACCTACGACCCCCAGCCCATGCACGTCGATGAAGCCTACGCCAGGGGCCAGGGACCGTTCCCGGACGTCATCGCTTCGGGGTTCCAGACCGTCGCCATCTGCTTCAAGCTGTTCGCCGAAATGGGTTTCTTCAAAGGTGACGTCGCTTTGGGCGGGCCCGGCATGGACGAGGTGCGCTGGCTGGCACCGGTGTTCCCAGACGACGTACTGACCAACCACGCCACCGTGTTGGAGGCCAGGCGCTCGCGTTCCAAGCCCGACCGCGGCCTGATCCGGGTCAAGCACGATCTCCGGAACCAGGACGGCAAAAGCGTCGTCACCTGCGTTACAGTATCGATGATCCGCTGCCGCGAGGCCTGAATCCGGCCTTGCTGCGGAATTGCCAGCGCGCCCGATATCGGCGAAAATCGCCGCCTGGGCGCCACCCGAGCGTCCGTTGAGGGAAGCGGAGTCGCGGCGTGAGCGAACAGTCATCGCGGACCACAGAAAAGGCACTGGCGATCAACCTCGATCCGACCACCTACGGCACCATCGTCGAAATCGGCGCCGGGTAGGAAGTGGCGCGCCAATTCTTCCAGGCCGGCGCGGCCGCCGGCACCATCGCCAAGACCATGTCCGCCTACGACATGAAGTTCTCGGACGAAATCTACGGCGCCGCGCCAGGCAACCGCTACGTCTCGCGTGCACGGCTCGACCGCATGCTCGAAGTCGAATACCAGCTCGTCATCGAGCGCATCCAGGACCAGCGCCCTCCCGATACCCGCTTTTTCGCCTTCGCCGATACGGTCGCCGCGCAGGGTTTCAAGAAACGCGCAGACTGCCACGGCTGGCTCGGTGTGCGCTTCCAACTCAAGCCGAAGACGCCGCCGGACAACATCATCCTGCACGTGCGTATGTTCGACGACACCAACCTCAAACAGCAGGAAGCGCTCGGCATTCTCGGCGTCAATCTGATCTACGGCGCCTACAACCACACCGACCAACCGGTGAAGCTGCTGGCCGGCCTGATGGACAACCTGCGGCGCGGGCGGGTCGAGATCAATCTGATCGAATTCAGCGGCCCAAATCTTGGTGCCATCGACAACCACCTGATGGCGCTTGAACTGGTGAAGGCCGGGTTGACCCGCGCCGTGCTGTTCGACCCCGCCGGCAAGGTGGTGAGCCCGGCGGACGTGATCTACAAGAAACGCGTGCTCGCCATGCGCGGCCAATTTCTCACCGTCGAGCAGCAGGACATCGACCGCTTCTCCCACGCCAAACAGCGCTTCCAGACGCGCACCTCCGGCAACACGACGGAAATCCTGTCGCTTGCCGAGTTGACCATGGCGCAGATGTTCGATGGCCAGAAGATTTCCACCACCGATTTCCTGGAACGCGTCAATCGCCTGGCCGAGTCGGGCTACTACATACTGATTTCCGAATTCTTCCGCTATTTCCGCCTCAACCAGTACCTCGACCGCTATTCACGCGAACCGACGGCCTTCGTCACCGATCTGGAAGGCTTCGGCGAAGTGTTCAACGAGGGGTACTACGACAACATCCCGGGTGGAATCCTCGAAGCGCTCGGTCAGCTCTTCACGCCTGGCACCGTGCTCTACGTCTATACCCAGGGCCTGCCGATCACGCTCAACGAGCTTCCCGTCGAGGACGGTGTCAGGCCGTTGCTCTCCTACCTCCATGCGCGCGGCCAAATCGAGATCGTCGACGAGGACCCGTCGCTCGGCTGATCGGATCGCCTAGACGCCCAAATGCCGGTGCAGCAGTGCCGGGTCGGCGGCCAGCGCCGCGCCGTCGCCGGAGAACACGACCTCACCCTTGACCACGATCAAGTGATGGTCGGCGAGCGTCATCAGGCGCTGGATGTCCTTGTCGACGACGATCACCGACATGCCCTCACCCTTGATGGTTTCGATCACCGACCAGATCTCCGCGCGGATCAAAGGTGCCAGCCCTTCGGTCACCTCATCGAGAAGCAAGATATCGGGATTGGTCATCAGCGCGCGGCCGATGGTCAGCATCTGCTGCTCGCCGCCGGAGAGGTGATTGCCCCAATGGCCGATGCGTTCGGCCAGGCGTGGGAAGAGTGCGAGCACGCGTTCCAGCGGCCATGCCGCACGGCCCCCAGCACCGGCGCGCGCGGCGACTAAAAGGTTCTCCCGCACCGTCAGGTTGGGGAAAATCGCGCGCTCCTCGGGCACGTGGGCGACACCGAGGCCGGCGATATCGTTCGACGCCATGCCGCCGACGTCCCGACCCTTGATGCTGATGCGGCCCTGACGCGCGAGCACGATTCCCATGATGGTCTTGAGCGTCGTCGTCTTGCCCATGCCGTTGCGGCCCAGGAGGCTGAGGCAACTGCCTGCCGGCAGGGCAAGATCGATCCCGTGCAACACGTGGCTGGAGCCGTAGAAGGCGTGGACGCCTTCCATGCGGATTGCGAGGTCGGTCATGCGTCCGCTCCGGCCAAGGCGAATTCCTCGCCGAGATAGGCCTCGCGCACCTTGGCGCTGGCCCTAATCTGGTCGGGCGTACCGGTCTCCAGCACCTCGCCGTTGACCATGACGGTCAGGCGGTCGGCGATGGCGAAAACGGCGTCCATGTCGTGTTCGATCAACAGTATGGCGTGATCGGGGGCGAGCCTGCGGATCAACGCCACCACGGCCTCCGACTCCTCGGCTCCCATGCCGGCCAGGGGCTCGTCCAGTAACAGCACGTCAGGCTCCAGCGCCAGCAGCATGGCGATCTCGAGCTGGCGCTGCTCGCCGTAACTCAGGTCGCTGGCAACAACGCCAGCCTTGTCCGCGAGGCCGGTCATCTCCAGCGCACGCGCCGTCGCCTGAGCCGCGCGCCTGTCGCTGGATGCCGCGCGGAAGAAACGCATGGCGGAGCCGAGCCGGGCGCGGGCCGCGAGCCAGCAGTTCCGCTCGCAGGTGAAGGCCGGAAAAATATTGGTGATCTGATAAGTGCGGCCGATCCCGAGTGCGGCGATCCGGTAGGGCGGCAAGCCGGCGATCTCTTGGCCTCGAAACGCCACCCGCCCGCCGGTCGGCTTCAAGTCGCCGGACAGCAGATTGACCAGCGTCGTCTTGCCCGCGCCATTGGGGCCGATGACCGCATGCACCTCGCCCATGGTGACAGAGAGATTGACGTTGTGGACGGCGCGTAAGCCACCGAAGCTGACGCCGAGATCGTGGGTGACGAGAACCTCCGCGCTCATGCGCCGTCCCCATCGGCGGAGGAGCGCCAGCGGCACGCGAGTTTGAGTATCTGGCCGCCGATGCCGTTCGCCATGAACAGCACGACGGCGATGACGAAGGCACCGAGCAGAATCTGCCAGTGCTCGGCGACCTGGCCCAGGATATGACGATCGCGGAATACTTCCTCGACGCCCAAAAGTGCGATCGCGCCGAGCACAGGCCCGAACAGCGTACCGATGCCGCCGAGGATGACCATTACTAGCGCCAGGCCGGATTCGCGCCAACCCAAAAGCTCCGGCGGCACGAAACCGTCGATGCAGGCGAACAGGAAGCCGGCGTAGCCGCCGAGCGCGCCGGCGATGACGAAGGCCGCAAGCTTGTAGCGATAAGTGTTGTAGCCGAGAGCTCGCATACGGTGCTCGTTGATGCGTATGCCCTGGATGACGACACCGAAGGGCGAGCGCAGCACCATCAGGAGGCCGAGATAGATGACGGACAGGCTGCCGAGCGCGAACAGATAGAGCGTGTTCCGTCCGTCAAGGTTGAGCAGCGTCTTGCCGGCGATTTCGAGGACCGGCTTGACGTAGATGAACGCACCGTCCGAACCGCCGGCGATGGACGAATTGTGGAAGAAATAGAACAGCATCTGGGCGAAGGCCAAGGTCACCATGATGAAGTAGATGCCCTTGGTACGCACGCTCAGTGCGCCGATCACCAGCGCCGCCAAGGCACTGGCGCCGATGCTGGCGGGCAGCGCGAGCGCGAGGTTGGCCGCCTCGTCTGTCGGCGAGACCAGATGCAGCGTATAGGCGGCGAGACCGAAGAAAGCGGCGTGGCCGAAGCTGACCAGGCCGGTGTAGCCGACGATGAAATCGAGGCTCATGGCGAAGATGCCGAGCACGATCATGCGCGTCACCAGCTTGATCCAGTATTTGTCGCCGGAAAGCGGCACCAGCGCCAACAGCAAGACCATGACGGCCAGCGCCACGGCGACGCGTTTCGGAGGCAGCACGGTCATTGCTCCCTCCCGAACAGGCCGGCCGGCCGCCACAGCAAAACGGCCGCCATCACACCGTAGATGACGACGCTGGCGAGCTTGGGCAGGAACACCTGGCCGTAGACGTCGGCGAGGCCGATCAGGAGCGCGCCCAAGAAGGCGCCGCGCACGCTGCCGATGCCGCCGATGACGACGACGACGAAGGAGACGATCAGGATCTGCTCACCCATGCCGGGATAGACCGTCTCGGCGGGTGCGGCGAGCATGCCGGCAAGGCCGGCGAGGGAAACGCCGAAAGCGAAGACGCCGGCATGCAGCCAGCGCACGTTGACGCCCAAGGCCTGCAGCATTTGCTGGTTCGACGCGCCGGCGCGGATGCGCATGCCGATGCGGGTGTGACCGATGACGCCGTACATGGCCGCCGCCAGCACCAGGCAGACAACCGAAAGGAACAATCGGTAGATGGGATAGCTGAGCGTATCCGAGAGCGGAATGGCGCCCTTGAGGATATCCGGTATCGGCACACTTCTGGGATCGCCGCCCCAGATCATCTGCTGGGTCTCGTTGAAGATCAGGATCAGGCCGAAGGTGAGCAGCACCTGCTGCAGGTGGTCGCGGCGGTAGAGATGCACCATGAAGAAGCGCTCGACCAGGAAACCGAGCGCCATGGTCAGCGGCACGCCCAGGAGCATGGCCGTGAACAGGTTGCCGGTGAACTGGGTGAGCGAGAAGGCGAGATAGGCGCCGATCATGTAGAACGAGCCGTGCGCCAGGTTGATCACGCCCATGATGCCGAACACGATGGTCAGCCCGCTCGCGATCAGGAACAGCAGGAGGCCGTACTGGATGCCGTTTAGGGTCTGGATCAGCAGGGACAACCCGTCCATAGCCCGTTTCCGTAACTCTTTCCTAGCGGATTTTCGCGAAGTCGGCGGATCATAAAAGATGCGGCCACGGACGCAAGCGCCCGTGGCCGGATCGGTTCACTCAAATTGAGCCTCAGGCGTTGCAGCCGGCGGCCGGGTCGGCCAGGTTCTCCATGGCGACGCGGACCACTTCGTTGACGCCGTGCTTGACCTTGCGCAGATAGAAGTTCTGCACCGGGTTGTGCGCCGACGACAGCACCCACTGGCCGCGCGGCGAATCGATGACGGCGCCTTCCATGGCCTTGATCATGTCCTTCTTGGCGGCGACGTCGCCCTTGACCGCATCGACGCCGGCCTGGATCAACTGGGCGGCGTCGAAGCCCTGCACGCCATAGACG
>JAYOXJ010000161.1:4016-8222 GCA_038152725.1 Rhodospirillaceae bacterium | reverse complement strand
GTCGAGGCCGAAACCCTGATGGCCGGCCTCTCCTGCGGAGTGCCGTCCTTGCTTGCGTGGGACGTGCTCCGAGCCGAGGCGAGCGACTTCATCGCCATCCCGGAAAGTTTCGTTGCGCCGACCATGCGGCTGCTGGCGCGACCGCTCGGCGCCGACCCGACGATCGAGGCGGGCGAGTCGGCGGTGGCGGGCCTGGCCGGCCTGCTCGGCGCGGCTGGGCGGCCGGATTTGGCGGCGAAACTCGGCCTCACCCTCGAGAGCCGGGTGCTGGTCGTCGGCACCGAGGGCGCCACCGATCCCGAGCTCTACGCGGCCCTGCTTGCCGGGGGCTGAGCGCGGCCCACAATGCTTGCCGATATTCGGACCCGGTGTTAACTTCCGCGCCCGCGTTTCGTTGAAATCTGGTGTCCCATGTCGCTCGGCCGCGAAGATGTGCGCAAGATCGCGTTTCTCGCCCGCATCCGCATCGCGGATGAGGAGTTGGACACGCTTGCCGGCGAACTCAACAACATCATCGGCTGGGTCGAACAGCTGGGCGAGGTCGACACCAAGGGCGTCGAACCGATGACCTCCGTCGCCGACATGACGCTTTCGCGCCGCGCCGATGCGGTCACCGACGGCAACGTCACGGAAAAAGTGCTCGCCAACGCACCCGACCGCGAGGGCGATTTCTACGCCGTGCCGAAAGTGGTGGAGTGAGGGAATGACCGATCTCACCCGCCTCACCATCAAGGATGCGGCCAAGGGCCTCGACGCCGGCGACTTTTCCGCGCGCGAGCTGACCGACGCGCACCTCAAAGCGATGGAATCCGCGCGCGAACTCAACGCCTTCATCACCGAGACGCCGGAGATCGCGCGCGAGCGCGCCGACGCCGCCGACGCACGCCGCCAAAAAGGCGAGCGGCGGGGTGCCATGGACGGCATTCCGATCGCGATGAAGGACCTGTTCTGCACCGAGGGCGCGCTGACCACCGCCGCCTCGCACATCCTGGACGGTTTTGTGCCGCCATATGAATCGACCGTGTCGAAGAAGCTGGTCGACGCCGGTTCGGTGATGCTGGGCAAGACCAACCTCGATGAATTCGCCATGGGGTCGTCGAACACCACTTCCTATTACGGGCCGGTGAAGAACCCGTGGAAAGGCGAGGGCGGCAAGGACCTGGTTCCGGGCGGCTCGTCCGGCGGTTCCGCCGCCTCGGTCGCCGGCCATTTCGCCATGGCGGCGACGGGCACCGATACCGGCGGCTCGATCCGCCAGCCGGCGAGCTTCTGCGGCATCGTCGGCATGAAACCCACCTACGGGCGCTGCTCGCGTTGGGGCATCGTCGCCTTCGCGTCCTCGCTCGATCAGGCCGGGCCGCTGACGCGCTCTGTCGAAGATGCCGCGATCATGCTGCAGGCCATGGCCGGCCACGATCCCAAGGATTCGACTTCGGCCCCGATCGAGGTGCCGGATTTCAGCGTCCGGCTTTCAGGCGGCGCCAAGGGCCTTCGCGTCGGCATCCCCAAGGAATACACGCTCGACGGCATGCCCGCCGATATCGCCAAGCTCTGGGACCAGGGCCGCAAGTGGCTCGAGGACGCGGGCGCGATCTGCACCGAAATTTCGTTGCCGCACACCAAGTACGCGCTGCCGTGCTATTACATCGTCGCTCCGGCGGAGGCGTCATCGAATTTGGCGCGCTACGACGGCGTGCGCTATGGCCTTCGCATGCCGGGCGAGAGCCTGGACGAGATGTATGCGAACACCCGCGGCGAAGGTTTCGGCCCCGAAGTGCGCCGACGCGTGATGATCGGCACCTATGTGCTCTCCGCCGGATATTACGACGCCTACTACGTTCAGGCGCAGAAGGTGCGTTCGTTGATTTCCAAGGATTTCACCGACGCCTTCCAGGACGTCGACGTGGTGCTGGCGCCGACCGCGCCGAGCGCCGCCTTCGCCATCGGCGAAAAGATGGACGATCCCATCGCCATGTACCTTAACGACGTCTTCACCGTGCCGGCCTCGATGGCCGGACTGCCGGCGATCAGCGTACCGGCGGGCCTGGACGGCGGCGGGCTTCCCCTGGGCCTGCAGTTGATCGGCCGCGCCTTCGACGAGGTGACCGTGCTGGGCGCCGCCAAGGCGATCGAGGATGCGGCGGGCTTCACCGGTTTCGGGGGCCTCGCATGAGCTACATCGTTCATGGCGACGAGGGCGAATGGGAGGTCGTCATCGGCCTCGAGGTGCATGCCCAGGTGATCTCGGAAGCGAAATTGTTTTCCGGCTCGCCGACCGCCTTCGGCGCCGAACCGAACCATCAGGTCTCGCTCATCGACGCCGCCATGCCGGGCATGCTGCCCGTCATCAACGAGCATTGCATCGAACAGGCGGTGAAAACCGGTCTCGGTCTCAAGGCGCGCATCAACCTGCACTCGGTGTTCGAGCGCAAGAACTACTTCTATGCCGATCTGCCGCAGGGCTACCAGATCAGCCAGTTCCTCCATCCCATCGTCGGCGAGGGCAAGGTATTGCTCGATCTGGCCGACGGCTCGACCCGCGAGATCGGCATCGAGCGCCTGCACATGGAGCAGGACGCCGGCAAGTCCATGCACGATCAGGACCCGTACCGTTCCTTTATCGATCTGAACCGCGCCGGCGTCTGCCTGATGGAAATCGTCTCCAAGCCCGATATCCGCTCACCCGAGGAAGCCGGGGCGTATCTCCGGAAGCTCCGCGCCATCCTGCGCTATCTCGGTACCTGCGACGGCAACATGGAGGAAGGCTCCATGCGCGCCGACGTCAACGTTTCGGTGCGGCCGAAAGGCAACCAGGAACTGCGCACCCGGGTCGAGGTCAAGAACGTCAACTCGGTGCGTTTCGTTATGCAGGCGATCGAGATCGAGGCCGCGCGTCAGGTCGAGGTCTGGGAATCGGGCGGCGAGGTCAACCAGGAGACGCGGCTGTTCGATCCGAACCGGGGCGAGACGCGGCCGATGCGCTCCAAGGAATTCGCGCACGACTACCGCTATTTTCCGGACCCTGATTTGCTGCCTTTGGAGCTGGCGCCGGAATTCGTCGACACCATCGCGGCGACGCTGCCGGAACTCCCCGACGAGAAGAAGGACCGCTTCATCTCCGAGTTCGGGCTTTCGGCCTACGATGCCGGCGTGTTGGTCGCCGAACGCCGCACCGCCGAATACTTCGAACGCGTCATGCAAGGCGGGCCGAAGGGCAAGAAGGGCCAGCGCGATCCCAAGGCGGCGGTCAACTGGGTGACGACCAACCTGTTCGGCGCCTTGAACGCCGCCGGCAAGGATATCGACGAAAGCCCGATCCAGCCCGAACAACTGGGCGAGCTTTTGGACCTGATCGCGGACGACACGATCTCCGGGCGCATCGCAAAGGATGTCTTCGACGCCATGTTCGAGACCGGCCGGGCGGCCGCCGAGATCGTCGAGGAGAAGGGCCTGAAGCAGATCACCGATACCGGCGCCATCGAGGCCGCCGTCGACAAGGTGATCGCCGACAACCCGGAACAGGCCGAGAGCGTGCGCGCCGGCAACGACAAGGCGATCGGCTGGTTCGTCGGCCAGGTGATGAAGGCGACTGGCGGAAAGGCCAACCCGCCGATGGTCAACAAGCTGCTCCGGGACAAGCTTTCCGGTTGATGCGTTGCGGGCGCGGCGAATTGCGCCAAATCAAGGTGAAAGCGCCGGCATCGGCGATAATGAACAAAGTCCCGCCCGGACGGAGCATCCGCCATGTCCGTATGTCTTGCCTATGACGGTTCCATCAACGGCGATTGGGTGGCGCGCCACGCGGTGCGCCTCGCCGCCGGCGATACCTCAAAGCGCCTTCGCGTCGTTCACGTGGAGACGGCGGAGGTCGCCGCCGCAACGCTCGCCGGTAAGCTCGACAATATCCGGCTGATCGCCGAAAGGGCCGGCGTCGGCATCGAGTTCGAAATCTGTCCGATGCGCGATGGTGTCGTCGGCGGGCTCGTCGAATTCCTGGGGTCCGATCCCGATATCCTGGTGGTGACCGGGGTGCATGCCCAGGGCGGGCGTCGCGGGTTCCTTGCCGGCACGGTCTCGGCCCGACTACTCGCCGATACCTCTTTCGACGTCATCGCCTACAGGGTAGTGCAGCCTGGCAACCTGGGTGTGGTGCGCCGGCTGTTGCTGCCGCTCGCTGGCCACGGCGCCGGGCACAAGGCGGCTGGG
>JAYOXJ010000161.1:3721-4006 GCA_038152725.1 Rhodospirillaceae bacterium | reverse complement strand
CGTCTCGTGCAGATGATGGCGCATGACTTGCGCGCCGCGCGCCTGTTGCACGTGGTCGAACTGCCGACACGGCGGCTCAGAAAATTGACCGCGCCGGATGCGTCAGCACTCAGCCATCGCGGCCAGGACTTCCTGCATGAGGTCGAGGAAACCATTGCCGGCGTGACGCAGGTCGGAGAGGTCGATCTCGACCTGGCGGTGCGCATCTCAGACGACTGGTCGCGCGACGTCATTATCGACGCCGTCCAACAGAAGACGGACCTGATCGCGTTGGAGGCGTCGCGC
>JAYOXJ010000161.1:0-3711 GCA_038152725.1 Rhodospirillaceae bacterium | reverse complement strand
GATCAGGGCTTCCGCTACGGCGACCCGTTCGAGACGCTGCTTCGCGACACGCCTTGCGACGTCGCCATCTACCGCAGCGGAGCGAACCATGGCGGGTAAGATTCAGAACATACCCGGCGCCGATGTCTTCGCGTATCTCGACACGCGGGCGGACGGGCTGACGGCCGACGAGGTCGCCGCACGGCTGCGCGAAGTCGGGCCGAACAGCCTGGAGGTGCCGAAGGGGCTCTGGTGGCTCAGGAGCCTGGTGCGCCAGTTCACCAACTTCTTCACCATCCTGCTGATCATCTCCGTCGGCATCTGCTTCGTCGCGCACCATATCCAGCCGGGCGAGTCGATGGACATCCTGGGCTATGCGCTGCTGGGCGTATCCATCCTCAATGCGCTGTTCAGCTTCGTTCAGGAGTTCCGCGCCGAGCGCGCCATGGAGGAGTTGAAGAAGTTCCTGCCGCAGCGCGTGCTCGCGGTGCGCGGCGGCGAGGAGAGCGAAGTCGCCGCCGACGAACTGGTGCCGGGCGACATCATCGTGCTCCGCGAGGGCGACCGCGTTCCGGCCGACGCGCGGCTGGTCGAGAGCCACGACCTGATGGTAAACAACGCGCCGCTGACAGGCGAGTCGATCCCGGTCGCGCTCAAGTCGGACGCCACCGAGCGCGCGCTGGAGGAGGCCGAGAACCTCGCCTTCGCCGGCTCCAGCGTGCTCAGGGGTGCCGGCCGCGGCGTCGTCTTCGCCACCGGTTTCCGTTCGCAGTTCGGCCGCATCGCGGTCTTGTCGCGCGACATCAAGCGCACTGTCTCGCCGTTGGAGCGCGAAACCGGCCACATGGTCCGCGTCCTTACCATCATCGCGCTCGCCATGGGGCTCACGTTCTTCGCCTACGGCGTCGCGACCGAGCGGTCGCTCTGGGTCAACCTCGTCTTCATGATGGGCATCATCGTCGCCAACGTGCCGGAGGGCCTGTTGCCGACGTTCACCCTGTCGCTCGCCATGGGATCGCTCCGCATGGCGAGGCGGAATGTCCTGGTCAAAAGCCTGAACGCGGTCGAGGGCCTCGGCGCCGTCCATGTCATCTGCACCGACAAGACCGGCACACTGACCCTCAACAAGCTCTCGCTCACCACCGTCGAACCGATGGGCGCCGCCGACCAGGGCGACCCGACCGGCGAGTTCACCTGGTTCAAGGGCTACAAGTGGAACTTCGCCCATTGCCGGGGCTGCAACGCGCACCTGGGCTGGCGTTTCGCCGGCGTTGGCGCGCCGCCGGTGTTCTTCGGGCTGATCAAGGGCAAGCTCGCCGGGCCGCGAACAGACGGCGATGCACCTAAGTCATAGGCGGCGGCTTGGAACGCCCCTGGCCAACGTGTAAAACAGCGCAAAGTGTAAAACTGCCTGATCGCCGCCCGCGGAGCCGCCCATGGACCTCCTGATCAAAAACGCCATCCTTTTCGACGGCACCGGTGCCGCGCCGGGCGCCGCCCAGGACGTATCGGTCCGCGACGGCCGCATCGCCGAGATCGGCGTTGGGCTGGCCGCGGGCAAGGGTGCCGAAGTCATCGATGCGGAGGGCCTGGCGCTGATGCCCGGCATCATCGACAGCCATACCCATTACGACGCCCAGATCACCTGGGACCCGACGCTCGACCCGTCGCCGGCGCACGGCGTCACCACGGTCGTCATCGGCAACTGCGGCTTCACCATCGCGCCCTGCGCCGAGGGCGAGCGCGACCTCACCATGCGCAACCTGACCCAGGTCGAGGGCATGAGCATCGACGCGCTGCGTGAGGGCATCGACTGGAACTTCGAGAGCTTTCCCGAATATCTCGACAGCATCGAGGCCCAGGGCACGGTGCCCAACGTCGCCGCCTTCATCGGCCATTCGGCGCTCCGGACCTACGTCATGAAGGGCGCCGCCGTCGAGCGCGCCGCCGACGAAGGCGAACTCGAACGCATGGCCGGCATCGTCGCGGACGCCATGCGCGCCGGCGCCATCGGCTTCGCCACCTCGACAGCACCCCAGCACAACGGCGACGGCGGCATCCCGATGCCGTCGCGCCTCGCCGACGACCGCGAGTTGGAAGCCCTGGCGCGCGCCATGGCCGTCGACGGCAAGGGCGTGTTCATGCTGACCAAGGGCGACCGCACAAACGTGCCCTATCTGGAGAAGCTCGCCGCCAAGACGGACCGCCCGATGATGATCGCGGCATTGCTGCACAATCCGACCAACCCGGATGGCACTTTCGCCGATCTTCGTGCCATCGCCGCCGCCCGCGCCCAGGGCCGAGAGCTTTGGGGGCAGGTGAGCTGCTGCCCGCTCACCATGGACTTCACCATGGCCTCGGCCTATCCGCTGGAAAGCCTGAAGGCTTGGGCTCCCGCCATGAAGGCCAAGGGCGACGCGCTCAAGGCGATATATAAAGAGAAGACGTTCCGCGATGCCGTCCGTGCCGAACTGGCCGCGCCGGCCGGTGTGCGGCTGTTCAACGGCGAATGGCACAAGATCAGCGTCACCCAGGTCGCCGACGCCAGGCACGAGGGCTTTGAGCACCGCGATGTCGGCGACTTGGCCGCCGATGCCGGTGCCGATCCGCTCGATTGGATGCTGGATTTCGCGGTCGAGGAAAACCTCGAGGCCGTGTTCACGGCGATCTTGCTCAATTCCGACGAGGATGCGGTCGGCCGCATGATCCGCGACAGCAATGCCTCGGTCGCGCTCAGCGACGCCGGCGCGCACCTGACCTTCTTCTGCGATGTCGGTTTCGGGCTCCATCTCATGGGCCATTGGTCGCGCGATCTCGGGCTGATTTCGCTGGAACGCGCGGTGCATGAGTTGACGGCGAAGCCCGCCGCCATCTTCCGCATTCCGGAGCGCGGTCGCATCCAACCCGGCTATTGGGCCGACCTGCTGTTGTTCGATCCGAAAAGCGTCGGGCGCGGCGCCAAGCGCCGGCTGTTCGACCTGCCGGCCGGTGCCGCGCGCCTGGTGACCGACCCGCTCGGCGTCGAAGGGGTTTGGGTCAATGGCGTCGGTGTTGCCGGTCCGCGCGCCGTTTCCGCCAAGGCCGGCCGGCCCGGCCGCCTGCTTCGCGAATTCGCCGCTTAATCAACAAGGAGAACGAAAATGGCAGCGAGAACAATTGCCGTCGTCGCCACTGGCGACATGGGCCATGCCGTCGGCCGCGCGCTGATCGAGCATGGCCACCGCGCCGTCACCTGCCTGGCCGGCCGCAGCGCGCGTTCGCGGGGATTGGCCGAGAAAGCCGGGATCGAGGAACTGCCGAGCTTGGAAGCGGTGGCACGCGAAGCCGACATCTTCCTCTCGATCCTGCCGCCGTCCAATGCCGTCGATCTCGCCCGCGACATGGCGGCGGCCATGACCAAGGCCGGGAAGGCGCCGGTCTATGTCGATTGCAACGCCATTTCTCCGGAAACGGCGGCGGAAGTCGGCGCCATCGTCGAGGCCGCCGGCGCGTCCTTCATCGACGCCGGCATCATCGGTCTGGCGCCGGGCAAGGCGACGCCCAGGTTTTACGTTTCCGGCGACGACACCGCGCCGATGGAAGCGCTCGACGGCTGCGGCTTCGAGGTCATCGCCATGCCGGGCGGCGGTTGCCAGGGCTCGGCCATCAAGATGTGTTACGCCGGCCTCACCAAGGGGACCTGGGCGCTCTATACCGTGGTGCTGCTGGCGGCCGAGCGTCTCGGCGTCAGGC
>JAYOXJ010000160.1:0-8258 GCA_038152725.1 Rhodospirillaceae bacterium | reverse complement strand
CACGATGATGCTGCCGGCTTCGACGGCCTGGCCGCCGAAACGCTTGACGCCGAGGCGCCGGCCCGCGGTATCGCGGCCGTTGCGTGAGCTGCCGCCGGATTTCTTATGTGCCATGAGCGCTTACTCCTTGTCTTCGCCTTCCGGCGCTGCCGCCGGGGCTTCGGTCTTGGTCGCCTTCTTCTTCGGGGCCGCCTTCTTCTTCGGGGCCGCAGCCGCCTTCGGCGACACGCCGGTGGCGCTCACCTCGAGGATGCGCAGCACCGTCTGGTCCTGGCGATGGCCCTTCTTGCGGCGGTGGTTCTGGCGCCGCTGCTTCTTGAAGACGATGATCTTGTCGGCGCGGCTCTGCTCGACGACTTCGGCCAGAACGGCGGCCTTGTCGACCACCGGCGCGCCCACGGTCGGCGCTTTGCCGTCTTCACCCAGCATCAGCACGGTATTCAGCGCGACCTGGTCGCCCGGCTCGCCGAGAAGCTTCTCGACGGTGATGATGTCGTCCTTGGCAACCCGGTACTGCTTGCCGCCCGTTTTGATGACTGCGAACATGTTCGCCTCGAAATTCCAAAAAACAAAATAGCCGCATTACGAAGCAGCCGCCCGCTCAAATCCGGGCGGCCCCTCGCTACGAGGCCGGCAATATAGCGATTTCAAGGGGCTTGTCAACGGCCCGGGGCGCCCGAGAAATCCGCCCCATTCGCCTTGCAGGGGCGGCAGCTTTCGTCTACTTTCCGCGCGCCCCGGACGGTAGCCCGTCCGCGACCCGATGAAAGACCTGCGGAGAGGTGCCGGAGTGGTCGAACGGGGCGGTCTCGAAAACCGTTGTACCCTTTGGGTACCGAGGGTTCGAATCCCTCCCTCTCCGCCATTTTTCTAGCGGCATCTGTCTCTCTGCAAGACGGTTGCCGCAGAAAATCCCGGCTTCCGCGCCGCTTTTAAGATGAAGCTGTTGACCTCGGTTTACGCCAATCTCGAACCGTGCCGTCTCGCTCCTGGGAGATCGACGGGGAAGCGAGCAGATAACTGGCCATGAAATCCGTCGCCAGGCGACGTACGGTCTCGATATCCTCGCTACCGTCAAATCTCATTTCCCGCCGGATCATCTCGATCTCCTTCCCACATTCCCTTCCTGCCGAAGGGGCGATACCGGTCCTGTCGTTCCAGCATGCAGGATGGAACATACGGACCATGCGTGGAGCGGTCATTCGAAAGGCTATCGGGAACATAAAAGGAACGGATTGATGCGATTCGCCGATCCGCCGGGCCGTTCGACAAACTTGCCAGCCTTGGGCAAGCGGGCAATGCTGGCGCCATGCAGATCTTTTCCGACCAGTCTCGGGTTGTCGCCGTACTCGGCGCCACGAATACCGGCAAGACGCATTTCGCCATGGAACGAATGCTGGCGCACGAGTCCGGCATGATCGGGTTTCCGCTGCGCCTGCTGGCGCGCGAAAATTACGACCGCGCCGTAGCAATCAAGGGCGCGGCCGACGTGGCGCTGATCACCGGCGAGGAGAAAATCCTGCCCAAGGGCGCGCGCTATTTCCTGTGCACCACGGAAGCCATGCCGACCACACGCGAAGTCGCCTTCCTCGGTCTCGACGAGGTCCAGATGTGCGCTGATCCGGAACGTGGCCACGTCTTCACCGAACGCCTGTTGCACGCGCGCGGGCGCTTCGAGACCATGTTCATGGGCGCCGACACGATCAAGCCACTGATCCGTGCACTGGTGCCGGAGGCCGAGTTCATCGCGCGGCCGCGCATGTCGACGCTGAGCTACACCGGACCGCGTAAGCTCGCGCGGCTGCCGAGGCGCTCGGCGGTGGTCGCTTTCACCGCCAGCGACGTCTACGCCATGGCCGAACTGATCCGCCGCCAGCGCGGCGGTGCTGCGGTCATCATGGGTGCCTTGAGTCCGCGCACCCGCAACGCTCAGGTCGAACTCTACCAGTCCGGCGAAGTCGACTTCCTCGTCGCCACCGATGCCATCGGCATGGGACTCAACATGGACGTCGACCACGTCGCCTTCGCCGCCGTGCGCAAGTTCGACGGACGCCAGCACCGCTTGCTGGCACCGGCCGAACTGGCCCAGATCGCCGGGCGTGCCGGCCGCCACATGAACGACGGCTCGTTCGGCGTCACGGCGGCGCAGACCGGCCTCGACGAGGATGTCGTCTTGCGCATCGAGACGCACGACTTCCCGCCGCTGGAGAAGGTTCACTGGCGCAACGCACGGCTCGATTTCCGCTCCGTCGCCGCACTCCGCCAAAGCCTGGCGGAAGCGCCTTCGGCAACGGTACTGGTACGCGCGCGTCCGGCCGACGACGAGGTCTCGCTCGGCCAGCTCGCTGCCCTGCCCGATATCCAGCGCCTCGCCGCCACGCCCGATGACGTTCAGTTGTTGTGGGAGGTCTGCCGCATCCCGGACTTCCGGAAGATCACCACCGACGCCCACGCGCGGCTGTTGGCCGAAATCTACGGCCACCTCCGATCGGACGCCGCCCGCCTGCCGACCGACTGGCTGGCCGGCCAGATCAACCGGCTCGACCAAACCGGCGGCGACATCGAAACCCTGACCCAGCGCATCGCCGGCATCCGCATCTGGACCTATGTGGCGTTCCGCTCAGACTGGGTAGTCGATCCCGCGCATTGGCGCGAGCGCACCCGCGAGATCGAGGACAAGCTCTCCGACGTGCTGCACGAACGCCTGATGCAGCGCTTCGTCGACAAGCGCACGGCGCATCTGGTGCGCAGCCTCAACGAGGACCGCGACCTGATCGGCGCGGTCCGGAGCGACGGCGAGGTCTTGGTCGAAGGCCATTCGGTCGGACGTCTGGCCGGCTTTCGCTTCACCCCCGATCATGGCGCCGACGGCGCCGACGGCGTTGCCGCGGCACGTGCCGTCGAGCGCGCGGCGGCGAGCGCGCTCCGCCAGGAAATCCAACGGCGCGTCACCGCCCTGGCCGATGCCCCGGACAATGAGTTCACGCTCGCCGATCCACGCATTGGCGCGCCTGAGATCCTGTGGCGCGGAACGCCGGTCGGGCGCCTGGTCGCCGGGACCGCGCGGCTCCGCCCGCGCGTCAGCGTGCTGAGGAGCGAACTTGTCGATGGCGAACAGGAACAGCGCATCGGCAGACGGTTGGAGGCGTGGTCCGCATCGCGCATCCAGACGCTGCTCGGTCCGCTACTGGCCGACCCCGCGACGCTCCCCGCGGGCCCGGCGCGCGGCCTCCTGTTCCGTCTCGGCGAACACCTGGGCTCCATGCCGCGAGCGCTGGTCGCAGCCGAGATCGCCGCCCTCGACAAGGACGCGCGGCGCATGCTTCGCAATATCGGCGTGCGCATCGGACGCGAATCGATCTACGCACCGGTGACGCTCAAGACCCACGCGGTGACCTTTCGCGGCGCCTTGTATGCGCTTGAGAAAAACCTGCCGTTCCCGCTGGCGCTGCCCGCCGACGGCCGCGCCTCGCTGCCGGCCAACGGAGGGCTCGAAGCCGAGTTTCTGGAAGCGGTCGGCTACCGCACCATTGGGCCGATCGCGATCCGCGTCGAGATCCTCGAGCGCGCCGCCACCGAAGCCTGGAGCCTGAGCGAGAAGGGTCCGTTCGCGGAACCGGCGGCGCTGATGAACCTGTTGGGTTGCGGCGCCGAGGAGCTGGCTAAAGTTCTAGCGCGCCTCGGCTACCAGCGCGAAACCAAGGACGGCGAGGTGCGCTACCGGCCGAAGCGCCGTGAGGCGGGCCGTACCGGCCGGCCGCCACCGGCCGAAATTTCCGACAACAAGAACCGAAAGGCCGCCAAGAGTGCGCCCCCAGGGAAGCGCCGCCGGACGAAGAGCGCCAAGCCCGAGCCGGCCTTCGACCCGAACTCGCCCTTCGCCAAGCTGCGCGAACTCAAGTTCGGCAAAGGCCGCGGCGCATGAGCGATGCCGGCGGCATCCTGCTGGACAAGTGGCTTTGGTACGCGCGTTTCTTCAAGAGCCGTACGCTGGCGACGCAGTTCTGCAATGCCGGCAAACTGCGTGTCGATGGCGCCATCGTCGCCAAGGCGCATCACCTGGTCCGGCCCGGCAACGTACTGACGTTCGTGCGCGGCGCCGCCGTCCGCGTCGTGCGCGTGATCGCACTGGGCAGCCGGCGCGGCCCCGCCACCGAGGCGCAAACGCTTTATGAGGACATGTCGCCGCCAATGCCGCCGCGTAAGGAGGCCGAGCCATCGGCGGGCGAACGCGACCCGGGCAGCGGGCGGCCGACCAAACGCGACCGCCGGGCGCTCGACAAGCTCCGCGGTACGTGACACAAAAGCGCCACGAAAAAAGGAGACTTCGCCATGGCGCAACTGACCCTCGACCAAGCCAACACCATCTGCCGTGCCGCGCTTGAAAAAGCCGCCGAGCTCGGCCTGCAGCCCCTGACCGTCGTCGTGCTCGACGCCGGCGGGCACTACAAGGCCATCAACCGCCAGGACGGCAGCGGTATCGTGCGCGTCGAGGTGGCGACCGGAAAGGCGTGGATCTCGCTCGGTACCGGCTTGCCGTCCGGCAAGCTCGATGCCCGCGACATCAAATTCCTGAGCGCGCTCAACGGCGCCGCCGGCGGACGCTGTGTGCCGGTGCCCGGCGGCGTCCTGGTCAAGGATCCGAAGACCGGGGAGATCATCGGCGCGGTCGGCATCAGCGGCGACACTTCCGACAAGGACGAGATGGCGGCCGCGGCCGGAATCAAGGCGGCCGGCCTGGACCCTGTCGGGACGCTCTAAGCAAGACCTCCGAAACCGTCCGCGAGGCCTGCCGCCGCCGCAAGGCGCGGGGTTTTCGCTCGCGAAAAAGTCATCGCACTTTCACCAATTTGCAACCATTGCCTCCCTATATGTGACCTATGACATATACGGAGTGTGAGAGATGAGATACGTCGTTAGACAAAACGACATCGACGGCAGTTGGTTGGTCGTCGACACCCTGGGAGCCGAACAGACCGTCGGCCACCACCGTCAACGCCCGCCAGCCGTGTTCCAGGCCGACTCCTGGGAGCGCAGCTGGCACCGGCTCGGGCTCGGGTTCGAGACCTTCGCATTGATGCCGCAGGACGCCGATCTCCGCGTCCAGCCGAGCTAGAACCCCGCCACCCGCACGCTGGCTGCCGCCGGGCCCCTCAGAATATACCGTTGGCGCGCTGCAGGGCGCGGACGTAAAGCAGGATTTTTTCAAGCTGCGCGTCGCTGACGCCTTCGACCGGCAGCATGTCGCCGAACGGCCAGTGATGCGCCCGAACGCCGCGCTTGGGCGCCAGGAAGAACGCACCGTCGACGTGATGACCGGGATGATAGACACGGTGCAGGAAGGTCGGCCCCTTGTCGGTACCCGCGGCATTGACGCCGTGGCATTGGGCGCACTTGGCATCGTAGCTCAACTTGCCCAGGTTGAGCGCGGGCGTCATTTCCGGCAGCTTCACCTTGGCCGGGTCGGGCGCACCGGCCGCCAATGCGTGCGACGGCGCCAGAACGACGACGATCGCCGCGGCCAAAATGACGGCAAACAATTCGGTCCGATGTCCGATCATGGCGTCCTCCCTTTCATCTTACATGTCATCGCGACGCAACATGCAGCTTACCGCACCTGGAAGGTCAACCGCGCTGCGGCGGCGTTCAGATCCGCTTGCGGAATATTACCGTCAGGTTGTTGGCCGGCATTTGGTGAACGGCCTCCAGATCGAAGCCGTGTTCGGCTGCCGCCCTGCCGACGTCATCCAAGTCGCGCACACCCCAGTCGGGGTCCTGGGCGCGGAGCGAGGCGTCGAACCGCGCGTTGCTCTCGGCGGTGTGCCGGCCGGCCAGCATGAACGGGCCGTAAAGCACCAGGAGACCATCCGGCGGCAGGATGCGACCTGCACCGGCGAGGAGGCCGAGGGCTGCCTGCCAAGGCGCGATGTGGACCATGTTGATCGAAAGCACCGCGTCGGCGGACGCGACCGGCCAAGCCGCGGCGGTCGCATCGAGTGCCAGCGCGGGGCGCACGTTGTCGATCCCGTCGCACCAGGCGTCGATGGAAAGCCGGTGCGCCGGATCGAGATCGGTCGGCTGCCAAGTGAGGCCGGCGAGCACGGCAGCGAAGTGGCGCGCATGCTGGCCCGACCCGGCGCCGATCTCGAGCACCAAGCCAGTCTCCGGCAATACATCTCGCAGCACCGCCAGAATGGCGTCTCCGTTCCGCCGGGTCGCCGGAAAATCCAATCGCGGGTCTTGGTTCATGGTCCCTAGGTAGGCGAAGCCGCCACGGCCGACAAGGCCGGCGTGACGGGCACCCGGGGTTGCGGCCCGATCCCTTAGATGATACGGCAGCGCAATGCTCGATCGCATCAAGTCCCTGCTGTTCTCACCCGGCGAACCGGCCGGCGACGACACCGACCCGCTCGCCGCGGCCGCCGCCGCGCTACTGATTGAGGCGGCGGTGATGGACGGCGACTTCGACGACACCGAACGCGCCACCATTACGGAACTGCTGGCGCGGCGATTCGATCTCGAGGCGGACGCGGTGGCGCGCCTGATCAAGGACGGCGAGCGCGCGGTCGAAACCTCGGTCGAACTCTACGGCGTCACCCGCGTGCTCAAGGACGGACTCGATCACGAAGGCCGCCTCGAACTCATGGAGATGCTGTGGCAGGTGGTGCTCGCCGACGGCGAGGTCCACGACTACGAGGCCAACCTGGTCAGACGCGTCGCCGGACTGCTGCATGTGCCCGACAAGGAAGCCGGAGAAGCGCGCAAAAAAGCAATTCGGCGACTGGACTTTGGCCCCGGGTCGGCGTAAACCGGCAACGGTGGCGAAAAGGCCGGAGCCACTACAAGTTCATCTAGGCGAGCGGAGAACCAAATGACCTATATCGTCACGGAAAACTGCATCAAGTGCAAATACCAGGACTGCGTCGAGGTCTGCCCGGTGGATTGTTTCTACGAGGGCGAAAACATGCTCGTCATTCATCCGGATGAATGCATCGATTGTGGCGTGTGCGAGCCGGAATGCCCCGCCGAGGCCATTCTCCCCGACACCGAACCGGGTATCGAGGAATGGCTCGAAATCAATACCAAGTACGCCGCCGAGTGGCCCAACATCACCCGCAAGGGTGACGAGCCGGCCGACGCCGACCAATGGAAGGACAAGCCCGGCAAGAAGGAAATGCTGAGCCCCAATCCGGGTAAAGGCGACTGATTTCGCTGGCGTTTCCGCTGCGGGTGCTTTTTTTCGCCCGATTTTTGTGGTATTGTGACAAATCATGCCGGTTGTCGGTAGCGCGTGGCGGCCAAACGCCCGCGCCGCGGACAGCCGGTTTTCCCTTATCCGCCGCTTTGCCCGAATACTAGCGGCACCTGGCGGTTTAGCCTCCCGATGTCCGCCTTGCGGGCATTTTTGATGACTGGAGACGAAACAGACATGGCCAAGGCCCCTACCTACAAAGCCGGCGACTACGTCGTTTACCCCACCCATGGCGTGGGCAAGGTCATCGGCGTCGAAAAGCAGGAAATCGCCGGTCACAAGCTCGACCTGGTGATCATTACCTTCGACCGCGATCGCATGACGCTGCGCGTGCCGCTCGACAAGGCGCCGACGTCCGGCCTGCGCAAGCTGTCGTCGAAGAAAATCATGGATGACGCCATGGCGACGCTCAAGGGTAGGGCCCGGGTCAAACGCACCATGTGGAGCCGCCGCGCCCAGGAATACGAAGCCAAGATCAATTCCGGCGACCCGATCTCGATCGCCGAGGTGGTGCGCGACCTGCACCGCAACGTCGGCCAGCCCGACCAGTCGTTTTCCGAACGCCAGATTTACGAAGCGGCCCGCGACCGCCTGGCCAGCGAGCTGGCGGCAGTCGAGAAAACCGACGTCGAGACCGCGACCGAAAAGCTCGAAAAACTGCTGAAGGCGGCCTGAGCCGCCTTTCGCACCGGCGCAAACGTCGGTGCGTTCAGCCGGCCACCAGCTTGACCTGGGTGCCCGGTACCAGTACCTCGCCGAGGTTCAGGTCGTTGAGCACGCGAAACCATTCCCGCTGAAATCGCTCGAACGGGAAACGCTGCGCCAGCGAGGCCACCGTATCACCCGACCGGACTGTGTAGAGCTTGAGACGCAGCGGCCGAATGGCGCGAGCTTCGGAATCGCTCAGCCGGCGCAGGCTGTACGTGGTGCGCCGAAGCTCGACGTTCAGCGCGCTCGCCTCCGACGGCGTGGTGATGAAGGCAAGGCGGTAGATGTGTTCCGGCCC
>JAYOXJ010000159.1:0-8259 GCA_038152725.1 Rhodospirillaceae bacterium | reverse complement strand
CTCCTGGATACTGTTGTTGAAGCGCTCGGCGTTGCTGTCACCGGAAAGCGCCGATGTGCTGATCGGCCTGCAGGCGCTCGCCCGGGTCATGGGCGAGGGCAGTGCCGCCGCTCCGGACGGCGGTGCGCCGAAGGCCGCCGACGGGCGCCGCACGGTGATCGTCCGCGCGATCATGGCCGGCCTCGGACAGCCCACCGACGCCGCCGACTGGCTCGCGCTCGCCGATCCGCTGGAGGACGGCGTCGCTCGACCGCCGATGCCGGCGCCGGCGCTGTGGTTCGCCTTCCGCGCCATGAACGGCGGCGCGGTGGCACC
Source organism: Rhodospirillaceae bacterium (assembly GCA_038152725.1). Classification (GTDB taxonomy): domain Bacteria; phylum Pseudomonadota; class Alphaproteobacteria; order Rhodospirillales; family Casp-alpha2; genus TMED8. Next base: position 7,944 of record JAYOXJ010000159.1, on the reverse strand, counting down.
TCAAGCCGCACCCTTGGCAAGTGATCTGCCGGCTACCCTTGCCACCGCGCAGATGGCCGAAGCCGGCGTCGTCGTGCGTGCACTCGATGCGCCGACACCGGGTGCGCGCACGGACCTCGACAACAAGGCCGCTCGGGTACTGGTGATGGCCAGGCTCGCCGGCCAGGGCCATCCGGCCGAACTCAACCCGATCGTGCTGGCCGAGGTGATCCGCGCCTTGACGATCATGGGCTTGGACGCGGAAGCACGCGCCTTCGCCCTCGAGGCGGCCCTCGGTGCCGGGCTCTAGGGGCGACGGCAAAGCCAAGACAGGCGGCCGTCCAGGAGATAATCGCGCGCGCCGCTCGCGGCACTTGGAAAACTTCCTCGACATGATGGCGGCGGAACGCGGTGCCGCGGCCAACACGCTCGAGTCCTACCGCCGCGATCTGGAGGATTTTTCCGATTTCCTGACCGGACGCCGCCGCGCGGTCGAGGACGCCGGGCCCGAGCATGTCCGCGCGTATCTGAAATCGATGTCCGATCTCGGCCTCGCGCCGAGCACATCGGCCCGGCGGCTGACCACGCTCCGCCAGTTCTATCGCTTTCTCTACGAGGAGCGTGTGCGCGGTGACGATCCGACCGCCACCATCGACAGTCCGCGCCAACGCCGCGCACTGCCTAAGTACCTGAGCGAGGACGAGGTCGAGCGCCTGCTGGATACCGCGCAGGCGATGACCGGCGCGCAAGGCCGGCGCATGCAGGCGTTGATGGAAATTCTCTATGCCACCGGTCTTCGGGTGAGCGAGTTGGTGTCGTTGCCGAGAACGGCGATATCGCCGGACGGCGACGTCATGATCGTACGCGGCAAGGGCGGCAAGGAGCGCATGGTGCCGATGGGCGAGCCGGCAGCCCGGGCGGTCTCGGAATATCTGGCGCTGCGCAGTGCGTTTCTCGGGCGCAAGGGCAAGAAGGGCGACGTCGCCGACAGTCCCTACCTGTTTCCGTCACGCGGCAAGGAGGGATACCTCACCCGGGTGCGGTTCTCGCAGATGCTGAAGGAGTTGGCCATCGCCGCCGGATTGGAGCCGAAACGGGTATCGCCGCACGTGCTTCGCCATTCCTTCGCCAGCCATCTCTTGGCGCACGGTGCGGACCTTCGCGTATTGCAGCAGTTGCTTGGTCACGCCGACATTTCAACGACGCAGATATACACCCACGTCCTGGAAGAGCGCCTCCGCCAACTGGTGGAAAACGCACACCCGCTGGCCTTCGGGCACTGATTTTCGTTCAGGAGAGTTCGTTCACCAGCCAGCGCGCGGTTCGCATCAACCGCGCGTCGTCGCCGCGCCGGCTGACCAGTTGCACGCCGATGGGGAGCCCGTTCGAGCCTTCGAGCAGGGGCAGGGTCACCGCCGGGGTGCCGAGCAACGACCACAGCGTGGCGAAGGCCGGATCGCCCGTGGCATCGAGCCCGGCCGGGGCTTCGCCCGCTGCCGCCGGGGTCACGATGGCATCGTATTCGTCGAAGATCGGATCGAGCGCCTCGTTCAACAGCTGGGCGCGCTCGACGGCGAGGTTGTACTGCACGGCACTGACCTTGTCGCCAGCCGCGATCAGGCCTTGCAGGCGCTCGCTCAGCTTGTCTTCGCCGCGTTCGCGGTAGGAAGCGAGATTGCCGGCGAGATCTGCGTTCATGACCGCGGCATGCAGTTCCAGCATATCGTCGAAGCCTTGGCCGAGCGGCACTTCGGTGATTGTCGTGCCGAGCGCGTCGCAGAGTTCGGCGAAGGCGCTCTGGACGTCGTCATCGGCCTTCGGCCAGGCGGCGGTCCGGACGAAGGCGAAGTTCGGCGGAACCGGTGGTTCCTCTTCCGCCATCGCCTGAATGCCGGGACCGGGGATTGGCCGGGTGTCGGGATCGGCCGGATCGAAACCGGCGAGTACGTCGGCGAGCAGGGCGGCATCGGCGATGTTGCGGGCGAACACGCCGACATGGTCGAGTACGCGCGACAGCTTGAGTACGCCGGTGCGCGATATCAGTCCGTGCGTCGGCTTGAAACCGACGACGCCGCAGTAGGATGCCGGACGGATGACCGAGCCATTGGTCTGCGAGCCCACCGCCAGCGGCACCATGCCGGCGGCGACAGCAGCGGCTGAACCGCTCGACGAGCCGCCCGGTGTGTGGGCCGGGTTGTGCGGGTTACGGGTCTTCCCCGGTGCGTAGACGGCAAGCTCGGTTGAAACCGTTTTGCCCATGATGACGGCGCCCGCCTGCTTCAGTCGGCTGATCACGTGGCAGTCGCTCCACGGGCGGCGCCCAGCGTCGAGCACGGTGCCGTTCTCGGTCGGCATGGCTTCGGTATCGAAGATGTCCTTCACGCCGACCGGCACGCCGTGCAAGGGCCCGATGGCGTGGCCGGCGGCACGGAAATCGTCGAGTGCCTGCGCCTGCGCGCGGGCGAAATCGGGGTCGAGAAAAGCCCAGGCCTGGACGTCGCCGTCGATGGCTTCAATGCGCTCCAGGCAGGACTCGACCAGCTCCGACGAGGTTACTGCGCCCTCGCGCACAAGGCGCGTGGCTTCGGTGGCGGAAAGTTCGAAATGGGCCATGGTTCCGGCGTCGTTCGTCGGCCGCTCAGTGGCCGTTGTTGCCGTTCTTCTTGCGCAAGCACGTATCCCAGTAATCGTAGGCGGTCAGGCACAAGACGAAGATCGCGATGATCCAGAACGGCAACCCGCCCCAGAAGCCGGCGAAACCGGATGAAATTCCCTGCGCGAGCCCGAGCGTGAAGGTCGCGACAAGGATGGTGGCGACTAGGCCGAAAATCTTTTCCAACGTCGAGAATTTCATGTCTTCAACTCCAGTATCGATCGGTTCCGCCGCGCACCAGCCTTATTTGCCGAACAGGTAGTCGGGCAGCCACAGCGCGATCCCCGGGAATTCGTGCATTAGGATCATCACGCCGATGACGATGGCGAGATAGGGGAAGATGCCTTTGAAGATGTCGATCAGCTCAATCATCTTTCCGAGCACGCCCTTGAGGTAGTAGGCGGACATGGCCATGGGCGGCGTCAGGAACGAGGTCTGCAGGTTGAGCGCCACCAGCATCGCGAAGAAATACGGGTTGACGCCGAAGTTATCCAGCATCGTCAGGAAGGACGTCTGAAGGTTCAGGGCAACCAGCATGGCGAAGAAGTAGGGGTTCACGCCAAAGGTATCCAGCATCGGCAGGAAGATCGGCACGAAGATGATCAGGATTTCCGACCACTCCAACGGCCAGCCGAGCAGGAAGATGATGAACTGCACCAGCACCAGGAACTGCCAGGGTTCCAGGTTGAGGCCGAGGAAGAAGTGCTCCACGGTCTCGTGCCCGCCGAGGTAGGAGAACACCGAGGCGAAGGTCCAGGAGCCGACGAACAGCCAGCACACCATGGCGGTGGCCTTGGCGGTGAGGTAGACCGACTCCTTCAGCTTCTGCCATGTCAGCGAGCGGTAAAGCATGGCCAGCACCATGGCGCCCAAGGCGCCCATCGCCGCCGCTTCGGCCGGGGTGGCGAGGCCGCCCAGGATCGAGCCCAGCACCAGAAGGATCAGCACCGTGAGCGGGACGAACGAGGTCAGCAGCTGCCAGTAGACGACACGTGCCGGCGGCACCTCTTCGGCGCGCGGCTTGGGCGCGATGCTGGGGTTGATGAAGACGCGAATGACGACATAGAGAATGTAGCAGCCGGCCAGCAGGAAGCCCGGGAACACGGCGGCGGCATAGAGCCGGAGCGGCGACAACTGGGCGATGGCGGCATAGACGATCAGCATGATCGACGGCGGAATCAGGATGCCGAGCGTGCCGCCGGCGCAGATCACGCCGGAAGCGAAACTCTTGTTGTAGCCGGCCTGTTGCATTGCCGGGAAAGCCAGGAGTCCCATCAGCGTGACCACCGCGCCGACGATGCCGCTGGCGGTGGAGAACACGGCACAGGTGATCAGAGCGGCGATGGCCATGGAGCCGGGCAGGTTGCGCGCCGCCATCTGCAACGAATAGAACAGGCGCGTCACGATATCGGCGCGCTCGACCACGTATCCCATGAACAGGAACAGCGGGATGGCGACCAGCGTGTCGTTCTCCATCACCGAGTAGGTGTTCTGATTGAGCAGGAAGAAGATCTTGTTGTTGAGCAGGTCGTTCAACGTGTGGACGTTGCCGGCGTGTTCGTAGTAGGCGTAGTACCCGAACCCGACGCCCATGGCGAGCAGCGTGAAGGCGACCGGGAAACCCAGCATCACCAGCACGATGAACATGGAAAGCATCAGAATAGCGACTTCTGGGTTCGTCATCCGGGCGGGTACTCCGTTAGCGGTTCGTCAGTCTCAAATTGCGATGATGACGGCTTCAGCGGTTGTGCTGCAGATCTTCGAAGCCATGAGCCTGGTCTTGCAGCATGTCCTCGGTCTCGCGCGCGTCCTCGAGACGGGGTAGCCATACGTTCTCGCGCATCGCCTTGTAGCATCGCATGCATTCGGCAATGCCTTGCAGGATCATCAGGAAGCCCGCGAGCGGAATCAGGGTCTTGAAGAAATAGATCTGGATGCGGGCCGGGCTGTTCCAGCTCACTTCCTTGTAGCGCCACGAGTCGGCGGCGATTTCCCAGCCGAACCAGAACAACGCCAGCATACCCGGGAAGAAGAAGAGCACGTAGAGTACGAAGTCGGCGCGGGCCTGCCAGCGCGGCGCGACTAGCCGATAGAGAACGTCGGCGCGCACATGAGTATCTTGGGCGAGCGCATATGGCCCGGCCATCAGGAACAACGCACCGTACATCTGCACCATCATGTCGAAGGCCCAGACCGTCGGGGCATTCAGCACGTAGCGCACGAACACCTCGTAGGAGACGGAGAGGGTGAGCACCAGGATGCACCAGCCGAAGGCGCGGCCGATCCAGATGTTGAAGCTTTCGATGGCATGGATGATGGAGGTCACGGCGGCGGTTTCCGTTTTATCAACTGTAGGCCGGATGACGGAGGGACAGCCTCGCGGCTGTCCCTCGCATCCGATCGGTTATGGGAGATCGTCCCGCAAGTCAATGCGGCCCGATCAGCCGAAGTAGTGCTTGTACGCCAGGCCGTAGTCAGGCGAGTTGAGCAGCACGTAGTTCATGACCTTCTTGGCGTAGGCCTTCTGCGAGTCGATGACCTTGGCGAAGAACGGGTCTTCCTTGGAAATGCGGCTGACGACGATATCCCACGCCTTGAGCTGGTCGGCCATGACCGAGTTGGGCGTGCGGTAGACGTTGACGCCGTGATCCTTCTGCAGTTTCACGAGGTCGTCCGCATAGCGCAGCGTGTTGTGCCAGTAGAAGTTGGAGTTTTCGGCCTCGGAGGCGTACTCCAGAACCTTCTGCAGTTCCTTCGGCAGCGACTGGAACTTCTTCTTGTTGAAGGTGATCTCGAAGCATTCCTGGGACTGGTGATAGCTGGCCAGGTGGTAGTGCTTGGAGACGTCCTGCATGCCGAAGTCCTTGTCGGACGTCGGGTTGTTGAACTCGGCCGCGTCGATCAGGCCGGACTTCATCGCCGGCTGGATTTCGCCGCCCGGCAGCTGCACGACCGACATGCCCATTTCGAGGAGCACGTCCGCGGCGAGGCCGACGGTGCGGTACTTGAGACCCTTCATCTGCGACGAGTCGGTGATGTGCTTCTTGAACCAGCCGAGCGGCTGCGCCGGCATGGCGGAGTTGAAGAAGCTGACGACGTTGATGCCGAGCTTGCCCATCAGTTCGTCGAACAGCGCCTTGCCGCCACCGTAGTGGATCCAGCCGAGCATTTCGTTCGCCGACCAGCCGAAGCAGGGGCCGGTGCCGAACAGCGAGGCGGTCTTCGACTTGGAGTACCAGTAGGCGGTCACGTAGTGAGCGCCGTCGAGCACGCCGCGGTGCACGGCGTCCTGCATCTGGCTGGTCTTGACGACCGCGTTGACGGGCAGCAAGTCGATCTTCAGGTCCTTGCCGGCCATGTCGTGCACGCGCTGAACGTAGTTCTTGGCGTTGGTGAAGAAGATGTCACCGGCACTCCAGGCAGCCTGGACTTTCAAGGTGACCGGCGCCGCCTTGGCGATGTTCGGCATGGCGACGGCGGCTGCGCCGCCGGCGGCCACTGCGGCACCGCCCTTGAGGAATTTCCGGCGTGAGGTCGTTTTCGTGATTTTGGTCATAAAGGTTACCTCCCAAGTTTAAGCGTGGAACCGACCAGATTCCCCGCGACGTAAATGATTGCGCTCCCTGATGGCGCGCTATAAAGCGACTTTTTTCGCTTGGTATTATGTATCCAACATATGATCAGGAATTCAGGCCGCGCCGCAAGCGGTTTTTAGACCCATTCGGCGTAGCGGCGCACAAGTCTTTCAACCTATATTCACTAAATTTCGCTCTGCGAACCGCTCTAAGCCACTCTATCGCCGGGTTCGCGCCCGGCGAAAAATGCGTCCAGATTGTCGAGCGCGCGAAAACCCATGGCGTCACGGGTGTCTCGCGTTGCACTTCCGATATGGGGAAGCATGAACACGTTTTCCAGCTCCGCGAATTTGGGGTTGCCGCCCGGCTCGGTCTTGAAGACATCGAGGCCGGCGGCGGCGAGCTTGCCGGATTTCAGGGCCGCGATCAGCGCATCCTCGTCGATCAGCGCGCCGCGTGCCGTGTTGACAACGATGGCACCGTCGGGAAGCAGCGCGATACGCTCGGCGTTGATCAGGTCGATCGAATCCGCCGTCGCCGGGCAGTGCAAAGACAACACGTCGCTGTGTGCAAGCAGGTCTTCTAGCGTCGCGTGGTAGATCGCGCCCTGCTCCAGGTCCGGTGCCAGGCGCGAGCGATTGTGGTAGTGCACCTCCATGTCGAAGCCACGCGCGCGCCTCGCCGCGACCTGGCCGACCCGGCCCATGCCGACGACGCCGAAGCGCTTGCCAGTGGTCTGGGTGCCGACCATGAAGGCGGGACTCCAGAAATCCCAGGCGCCGGCCCGCATCATGCGGTCGCCCTCGCTGGCGCGGCGCGCGGCGCCCAGCATCAACAGCATGGCGATTTCGGCGGTGGCGTCGCTCAAGACGTCAGGCGTGTTGGTGACGACGACGCCGGCGGCCTTGCAGGCCTTCAGGTCGCAATGATCGGTGCCGACCGAATGGTTGGCGATGATCTTCACCGATTTCGGCAGCTTGGCCATGATTTCCGCCGAAAACCGCTCGGAATGGCAGGGCAGCACGGCATCCATGCCTTGGGCGCGCTCGAGCAGCTCTTCGGGGCTGAAAACATGGTCGTCGGGATTGGCCGAGACGTCGTAATCGCGCTTGGCGCGGGCCTCGGTGGCGTCCGAGAGTTTTCGGGTAATCAACAGCTTACGTCGTTCGTTCATGCGCCCCGATCCCTGGCTTTTTTAGATGCGGCCGCTTTCATAGCACGGCCGGGCGAATTATGGGAACGCGTTGCTTGAAACCCCCGGCATTCTCGCGCATGTTCCCGGCTTCCGAGAGAGTTGCCCAAAAACACGAGTGTCCAGGAGATTCGCATGAGTTTCACGGTCGTCGAGCAGGCGCCGGCACGCCTCAACCGCTCGGAGCTGGCGGTGCCCGGCTCCAACCCCCGCTTCATCGAGAAGGCCCTGGCGAGCAAGGCCGACGTGGTGTTCCTGGACCTCGAGGACGCGGTCGCGCCGGACGACAAACCGCAGGCGCGCAAGAACATCGTCGAGGCGCTCAACGATCTCGACTGGAGCGCCAAGACCGTCGCCGTCCGCATCAACGGCCTCGACACCCATTACTGCTACCGCGATGTGGTCGACGTGGTCGAGAAAGCCGGCGCCAACCTCGATCTGATCATGATCCCCAAGGTCGGCACCGCCGCCGACGTTTATGCCATCGACATGATGGTGACGCAGATTTGCGAGGCCAAGGGCATCCAGCGCCGCATCGGCTTCGA
>JAYOXJ010000158.1:0-8278 GCA_038152725.1 Rhodospirillaceae bacterium | reverse complement strand
GTCCTCGGTCGTGCGCGTCACCGGCACGGTGCCGAAGGCCATCGGCTGCGCGTCATCGGTGGCGATGGCGATGACGCGGCAGTCCTCGCACATCTTCAGCCGGTCGGTGCCGCCGGCGCCGGCGAACATCGGGTGTTTCTCCAGTTTCTGCACCATGCGCTCGATGGTCGAGCGGGTGCCGAAATCCTTGCCGCAGCGGATGCACTGGAACGGCTCTTCCTCCTTGACGACCTGATGTGCCAAAGCGGCGGCGGTGAAGGTCAGTCTCGGCTCGAGCGTGATGACCTTCTCCGGACAGGTGTTCTTGCAGAGCCCGCATTGCACGCACTGTGCCTCGGCAAACGAGAGCTGCGGCTTGTCGGGATTGTCCTTCAAGGCGCCGGTCGGGCAGGCGCCGACGCACGAGAGACAGAGCGTGCAGCCCTTGTTATCGACGACGACGGCGCCGAACGGCGCGCCGGCGTCCAGCGCGATGGCGTCGATCGGATTGGGTGCCTTTTCGTGCAGCGCCTTCAGCGCCTGCGACATCACCGAACGCTTGCGTCCCATGGCCATGAACTCGGCGTTTGGCATGACGGCGTCGGGCAGCTTGTCGCCGAGCGCCAAGGCGACGGCGTCGGGATCGGCGTCGTCGATGAGGCGCACGCGCCCGGCACCATAGCCCAGTCCGTCGAGCACGCGGTTGGCGAGGGCGACCTCACCCAGTAGTCCCTCGGTCTCGCCTTTCTGATGCGGTGCCGCCAGAAGCGTGATGCCGGCCGCGCCGTAGGCGGCGGCGGCGAGCAGGAATTCGAGGCCCGGCTGGGTCGCGGCATTGACCGCGAACGGAATCACGTTGGCGGGCAGGCCGCTGCCGTGACGCGCCATGGCGGCGACCATGTCCTCGCCCCATTCGCCGTCATGGACGAAGAGGCGGGGTGTCTTGCCGCCGGCCTTCGCGTAGGTGCTCAGCAGCATGCGCAGCCGGCCGTAGAGCGCATCGCCGGCGGGCAGCGTGTATTTGGCCGCACCCGTCGGGCAGATGCTGGCGCAGGTGCCGCAACCGGCACAGATGTAGGGGTCGTAAGCGACCTTGTCGTCGGCCGGCGTGATCGCGCCGGTCGGGCAGTTGTCGATGCAGCGCGTACAGCCGATGATCTTGGAGCGGCCGTGGGCGCAGAGCGCCGCGTCGTAGTCGACGTAGCGCGGCTTGTCGAAGGTGCCGACCAGTTCGACCAGTTCCAGCAGCGCGTCGCCGACGGCGCCCGGGCTCGCCGGGTCCGGCTTGAAATAGCCGTCGCGCTTTTCGTGCGCGGTGAAGAGAGCGTCGCCGGCGCGGAGATCGAGGATCAGGTCGCACTCGAGCTTGCCTCTCTCGCCGATGCCGTCGAAGCCGAAGCCCTGGCGCGTCGACGGGCTCGCCGGTTCGAAATCGGCTACCGAAACTTCGAAGGCGCCGAAGTGGCCGCCGGCGCCCGTGACCCGACCCTTGAACACCGGCATCGACATGACCCGCGGCGGCAATGCGTCGGTCGCGTTGTCGGTGACCAGCACGGTGACGTCTAGGCGCTCGGCGATCTTGCCGGCGGCAGCGAGGGCGGCCTCGACCGGCCCGATGACCAACAGTTCGCCACCCGATTCCATCGTCACCGACGGCGCGTCGGGGATGTCCATGGCGGCTTCCGCCAGCAGCGCCGCCATCTTGGCGGTCAGGTCCCGGCTCGCGCCGCCGGGCTTTTCGGCGCACCAGCCGGCCTTTTCGCGGATGTTGCAGAAACGAAGTTCGGCCGCGGCGTCGGCCATGCCTTCTGCCGCTTCCAGGAACAGCGGCGCCTCCTGCGTGCAGGCGACCAAGAGCCGTCCGGACGATTTGGCGGCGGCCTCGAAGGTGTCGATGCCGCTGCGGCAGAGTTGGTGCGCGGCCTTGGCGTCGCCGCCGCAGGCCTTTCCCAATGCGCCCGCGTCAATAGCCATCGTGCCCTCGCAATCGCATAAGAGGACGTCCCAGTCATTCAACTTCAGCTATTCTCTTACGGCCGTACACCGGCCCGCTCCCCTGTCTTCCCGCTCAGGGGCCGGGGCGTCACGCCACCCGGCCCGGGAATGATTGTCAGTCACGGTCCTTTATATAGGGACCTTGCCGCAGAGTGTCCGCAATTTTCGGTGAGCGTCAAGTGAAGCGGCCGCGACGACCGGGAAACGGTGTTTAGACGTCGAGGCGATAAGCGTCGCCGTCGCGGACGATGCGCCCGGCGGTCGGCGCGGCGAAATGGGTGCCGATGACCAGCGTCGGGGTGTCGGCGAAAGTCTCGAACACATGGCGGCGTGTCGCCACCGCCTGGGGCTTGTCCTCGTCGACCACGGCACCCCATTCCGGATGCGCCAGCTGGCAGGGGTGGTGCAGCATGTCGCCGGTGATCAGCGCGCGTTCGCCGTTAGACTCGATCATCACGCTGACGTGGCCCGGCGTGTGGCCGGGCGTCGCCACCAGCCGGATGCCCGGCGTGATCAGGTGGTCGGTCTCGACCAGTTCGACCAGGCCGGCATCGATCACCGGCTTGACCGAGTCGGAGAACACCGGGCCGAAGCGCTCGTCGTCGCCGCGCGCCGACCAGAATTCGTATTCGCGCCGGCCGAACAGATACTTCGCGTTCGCGAAGGTCGGGCGCCAGCGGCCGTCGACCAGCCGTGTGTTCCAGCCGACGTGATCGACATGGAGATGCGTGCACATGACGAAGTCGATGCTTTCGGGCGGATGGCCGGCGGCGGCCATGTCGTCGAGGAAGGCGGTCTGCAGCATGTTCCATGCGGGCACTTGGCGCGCCTTGTCGTTGCCGACGCAGGTATCGACGACGATGCTGACCGAGGGCGTCTCGATTACCAGTGCGTGGATGGCGCCGATCAGTCGGCCTTCGGGCGTTGCGAAGTGAGGCTTCAGCCAGGCGATCTCCTGGACCCGTTCGCGGGTCGCGTCGGGCAGGTAGCGCCCGAGCCCGCCCGGGCCTTCGAACTCGACGATGCGGCTGACCGTGACGTCGCCGATGCGCCAGCGAAGCGTCGGCGCCGCGCTCATGCGCCGGACCCTTCCGACAGGCGCCAGCGGATTTCGCCGTCGGCACCGGCCGGCCTGGCATCGAGCCGAAGCGTGAGGAAGCGGTTGTGCACGGAGAGACAACCGGCCCAAAGCTCGCTCCAGGCGCCGAATATCACGTCCAAGGTCGCCGGCGCGATCTCGCCCATGTCGCGTACCAGCCGCCAGCCGGACTGGCCGATCTGGTCGGTGTTGCCGGTCGTCGGTTCATCACCATGCGCCTCGGCGATCAGCGCCATGAAGCGGCGGAATGCGTCGGCGCTTGCGTCGGTGCGCAGGCAGCCCAGCCGCGCCTGGAAATCGCGGTAGTACTGACGCCCGATCAACGCCGCCGCGTGGCAGGCGACGGCGCGGGCCGTCTCAGGCCCGACCAGTTCGACCAGTTCCAAGAGCCCCCATTTGACGTAGTCCATGGCGTAGTTACGCCGGGCCTTGGCCAGGCGATCGGCGGACCAGATCGAGAGGTCGAGTTTCGGTGCGGCCTCGGCGTCGAACGGCGGCGGCGCCTCGCCGCTGACGTAGCGCACGCGCTCGTCCGGGCTCAGGTCGCGGTCGTATTCGTAGAAATAGCCGGCGTAGCCGATCTCGGCCTTGGCATCCTGGCTGGTGCAGACCCAGCCGAGCCGGGGGTTCTTCAGCGTGACGCCGTTGTGGCCGTACCAGCCGTGGATGAAGCCGTGGCCGACCTCGACCGGCGCGCCGCAGAGCGCTGTGCCGTCGTAGATCCAGCGCGGATGCGGGAAGCGGATCCACGCCTTGCGCTCGGACTCGTACATGTACTCGACCTCGACACCGCCGATGCGGTTGGAGAGGTAGTGGTAGCGCGCCGCCGCGACGGCGTCGGGCAGGCCGGCGGCGCCGAGCTTCTCGAAGCTGGAGAGGAACTTCTGCTCGTGCTGGCGGCGGAAGTAGTTTAACGACCACTTGCCGGCGATCTCGCGGCCGAGTTCCAGCGTGATGTGCAGGATCAGGCCCGTGAAGTAGACATGATAGAGATGCGCCAACGTCTGCCAGCCGGCTTCCGCCGTGCCCGGCGTTGCCGGCCGGTGCGCCAGCGGGTCATGGTCGCGGTCTTCCAAGGCCATCGATATTCCCCCGTGTCGCTCGGTTTCATCATAGGCGGGCCTTGGCCGCCATCAAGCCGTTGGATAAGCTCGGCTGCGAAACCGCAATACGGGGGAGAACGCCATGGCCGCCTACATCATCGTGCAAGTCGACGTCAAAGACCCGGAAACCTACGACGCCTACCGCAAGCAGGTGCTACCGACCATCGAGGCTTTCGGCGGCGAGTTCGTGGTGCGCGGCGGCGCCCAGGAAGTGCTCGAGGGCGAGTGGCCGTATCCGCGTTGCGTGGTTCTGAAGTTCAAGGACGCGGCCACGGCCAAGGCGTGGCATTCGTCGGATCTCTATGCGCCGCTGCTGAAGATGCGCCAATCGGCGTCGAAGGGGACCATGATCGTAGTCGACGGCGTGTGTGGGGCGCTCACACGCCGTCTACTCGGTTCGCATCGGCTCTGTAATCCCGGCCCAGGGGCCGGATTCGATTTAAGAGCCGCTCGCGGGCTTGGCGTTCGGGAAGAACGCCGGCTTGCCTTTGAGCTTGTAGCTGGCGATCACCTTCTGACCCTCGTCGGAAACCAGCCAGTCGATGAAAGCCTGGCCGTCCTTGGCCTTGATGTGCTTGAACTTGGCCGGGTTGACCAGGATCACGCCATAGGGATTGAAAAGCTGTTTGTCGCCCTCGACGACGATGTCGAGGTCGCCGCGGTTGGCGAACTTGAGCCAGGAGCCGCGGTCGGTGAGCGCATAGGCGTTCATGCCGGACGCGGTGTTCAGCGTCGCACCCATGCCGGACCCGGTGGAGCGGTACCACGACCCGCTCGCCTTCTTGACGTCTACGCCGGCGGACTTCCAGATCGAGAGTTCCTTCTTGTTGGTGCCGCTGTCGTCGCCGCGCGACGCGAACGGCGCCAGGGCCTTGGCGATGGCGGCGAAGGATTTGACCACGTCCTTGGAGCCCATCACCTTGGCCGGGTCGGACTTCGGCCCGACCACGACGAAGTCGTTGTACATGACGTCGAAGCGCTTCACGCCGTTACCGTCGGCGACGAATTTCTCTTCCGACTTGCGATGGTGCACGAACAGCACGTCGGCATCGCCCTTGGCGGCGAGCTTGATCGCCTGACCGGTGCCGACGGCGACGACGCGGACCTCGATGCCGGTCTTCTTGGTGAAGATCGGCAGCATGTAGTCATAGAGGCCCGAATTGCGGGTCGAGGTGGTCGAGGCAACGGTGATGAAGCGGTCGCCGGCCCAGGTATCGGTGGGGGCGGTGACGCCCGGCATGACGGTGAAAGCGAAGGCGACGACGCTAAGAAGTGCGGCCCGGCGCGTGGCGGGGAAAACCATTTCGAGTGCCTCCCGGATTGGGTTATCGTTGTGACGACTTTATAAGCGTCCGTGGGCGATATGTCAATTTTGACATAACGGTAGCGGCACCACCGAATAGGGGTAGGGATGGCGCGCAAGGGAACGCAGCGGAGAGCACGCAAGAAGGGGGCGGCACCCAATCTCAGGGTGCGCGTCGAAGTCGGCACCGGAGTCATCGGACCCGGCAAGATCGAACTGCTGGAACGGCTGCAGGCCGAGGGCAGCATCACCCGCGCGGCGCAATCGATGGGGCTTTCTTACCGCCGCGCGTGGTATTTGATCGATACGCTGAATTCGGCGCTCGGCCACCCGGTGACCCAGACCAAGGTCGGCGGCGAGGGCGGTGGCGGCGCCGAATTGACGCCGTTCGGGCAAGAGTTGGTGACGCGCTACCGCGCCGCGCTCGCGGCCGTCGATACGGCCGGGCAGCCGTTGCTGCAATGGCTGGGGGAAACGGTCGAGACAGGCGCCAAGCGGGGCTGAGGCGGGCGCCGCCGGCTAGCGGCGATACTTCGGCATGTGGTGGGGCTTGTCGTCGAGCTCGCGCTTGTTCCACCACAGAAGCTCGCCCTTGACGAAGGCCTGGGCGAGATCGTTTTCGGGCGCATCGAAGAACTTGGCCGTTGGCGCACGTTCGAGCATGCGGCCGCGATGCATGAAGATGACTTCGTCGGAAAGCCGCTTGGCTTGGCCCAAGTCGTGCGTGGTCATGACGATGCGCGTGCCCTCGGCATGGATGGCATGGATCATTTCCTCGACCGCATGCGTGGCGGCTGGGTCGAGGCTGGCCGTCGCTTCGTCCAGGAACAGCACCTGCGGCCGGAGTGCCCAGGCGCGCGCCAGCGCCAGACGCTGCTGTTCACCGAAACTCATCAGCCGCGCCGGCTGGTCGGCAAGGCGGCGGAGCCCTGCGCGTGCCAGTGCTGCGTCGATGCGTTCGCGCCGCTCCGCCCCACGGATGCCCTTGAGCCCAAGCGCATAGCCGATGTTGGCGGCGGCCGAGCGGCGCAGCATCACCGGGCGTTGGAACACCATGGCTTGATGGTCGGCGGCGTTTCCACCGGGGCCCGCCTGCCACGAAATTTTGCCTGAGCTCGGCTGCAGCAGCCCATGGCAGAGGCGCAACAGCAAACTCTTGCCGGCGCCGTTGGGACCGATCACCGCGGTGCGCGGCCCGGCGGTCAGCGCCAGGTTCATATCCTTGATCAGGCGCATGCCGCGCGCCTCGAAATTCACGTCCTTCAGTTCGAGCGGCAGGATCGAAGCGGTCATCGCGGCTCCCCCTACGCCTGCCGGCGCTGAGCGATTTCCTTGATGACGAAGGCGGCACCGTTCACCAGCGCCGACAGTGTCAACAGGATGAAGCCCAGCCCGAGCGCCAACGCGAGGTCGCCCTTGGAGACCTCGAGTGCGATCGAGGTCGTCATCACGCGGGTCACGTGGTCGATGTTGCCGCCGACGATCATCACCGCGCCGACCTCTGCCGACGCCCGGCCGAAACCGGCGAGCACGGCGGTGATCAGCGAGAACCGTCCGTCCCACAACAGCGCCGAGAGCGCGCGCGCCGGTCCGGCGCCGAGTGAGCGCAACTGCTCTTCGTATTCGGTCCACAGGTCCTCGATCACCTGGCGGCCGAGCGCGGCGACGATCGGCGTCACAAGGATGAACTGGGCGATGATCATGGCGGTCGGCGAGAACAGGAGGCCGAGCGTGCCCAACGGGCCCGAGCGCGACAGCATCAGGTAGACGATCAGGCCGACCACCACCGGCGGCAGGCCCATCAGCGCGTTGAGGATGACGACGATGAACATGCGGCCGGGAAACTTGAACAGCGCCACCGCCGCGCCGAGCGGCAGGCCGACCAGCGCCGCCAGTCCGACCGCCGACAAGCTGACGCGCAGCGACAGCAAGACGATCTCGACCAACTGGTCGTCGAGCCCCGAGATCAGGGCTGCCGCCGCCGCGAACGCCGATCCGAAATCGTGCATGGCCTTGCCTTCGTTATGATCCGTTAGGCATAACCTTTGTCGCCACAATAGGGCGAGTTTTTTTTCTGGCAAGATTTCTGGCAAGATGAAGGCCGGAAATCTTCGTTTCACGGCGAAGTGACCATCCCGCAGATGGCGGGCCCGAGCGATTGCGCTTGGATCGGGAAAGCCGCGTCCCTATGTTTCGGACGCAGGATCAAACGCCGGTGAACACCTGGGGCGGGGACATGGACGGCAACACGCAAGACAAGCAACAAGCCAAAGACGAATTCTGGGTCGCACCCGATCCGGCCGATCCGCGCCTGACCGAGCGCGTCGCCGGCGTCGACCAGGACGGCAAGCCGGCGGAGACCTCGGTCACTGTGGAGCGGCCGCTGACGCTGTTCCTGAACGGCCGCGAGATCGTCACCATGATGACCATCTGCGACTATCCGGAGTATCTCGCGCTCGGCTACCTGATCAACCAGAACATGCTGCGTGCCGACGACACCGTCACCTCCGTCGACTACGACGAAGAGATCGAGACCGTCGTGGTGCGCACCGCCGACGAGACCGACTTCGAAGAAAAGCTGAAGAAGAAGACGCTGACGTCGGGCTGCGCCCAGGGCACCGTGTTCGGCGACGTGATGGAGAAATTCGAGGTGACGCGGCTTTCCGAAACGGCGGAAATCCGCACGTCGTGGCTCTATGCGCTGGTCAAGAAGATCAACACCGCGCCGAGCCTCTATCTCGAAGCCGGCGCCATTCACGGCTGCGTGCTCTGCCAGGGCGACAGACCGCTGGTCTACAT
>JAYOXJ010000157.1:0-8295 GCA_038152725.1 Rhodospirillaceae bacterium | reverse complement strand
CATCTCGGCGCGGCCCTGGTGGCGCTCGTGCTCGGGATCGTCAATCTGGCCGGCCAGCAGGGCGGCATCTCCAGGTTGCCGTTCGCCACCGTCAACGGCTGCAGCGGCATCAAGCAACTGGAAGAAAAATTGAAAGAAGCGGAAAAGGCGAAAAACCCCTGAACTAAGGCCTACGGCCGTCTCCTTGACAGCAAACGAAAATCGACCAAATTAATACTACGAACGGCAATGCGCTCGCGGTTGTCCGTTCGCGGCGCTCCAGTGTGGAGGCCGGACGAACGCTCGCTCGAACCAAGAGGAGACGAACCATGTCGCGCATGTCGGTTTTCAACAGCCCGCTGCTGTTGGGCTTCGACCACCTGGAACGGATGCTAGACCGGGCTTCTCGGGCGTCCGCGGAAGGGTATCCCCCGTACAACATCGAACAGATCGGCGAAAACGGACTGCGCATCACGCTCGCCGTCGCCGGTTTCTCCATGGACGACCTGAGTGTCACCATAGAGGACAACCAATTGGTTATCCGTGGCAAACAGGCGGACGACGAGCCCGAGCGGCTGTATATCCACCGTGGTATCGCCGCACGCCAGTTCCAGCGCGCTTTTGTCCTGGCTGAAGGCATCGAGGTGATCGGCGCCGGTCTCGACAACGGGCTGTTGCATGTCGATCTGCGGCGCATCGTGCTGGAACCTGAGGTTCGCACCATCAAGATCCAGGGCGGTGCCGGTACGAAGAAGGCCGCCAAGACCATCGACGTCGAGTCAAACTAATCTCTAAATCCTAATAGCCGCCCGTCGCTTGGCGAGGGGCCGCCCGAAAGGAGTTTTCATGCAGCGCAATCAACCGAATTCTCTTGCAGAACCCGTCCAGGCACCTACCGGCTTCGCCGAGTTCGGCATGGGCGAGGTCGCCTATGTCAAACTGGAAGAAATCGATGGCAAGCGGTTGTTCGTAATTCACGCCGCCAATGGCGAGAGCCTTGCCGCCGCGGAGACGCAGGCGTTGGCGGCGGCCGTCATCGTGCAGAACGACATGGTCCCGCTCTATACCCACTGACCGGGCAAGGCCGGATCAGGCGGCCTCGGTTTCCATCTTTTCAGTGAGAATTGCGTAAAGGGCGTCCGGCGTTTCGGTGCCGCGCAGCTTTTCGCAAATCTTCTGGTCGCGGAGCACCCTGGAGACGCGGGCCAGTGCCTTCAGATGATCCGCGCCGGCGGACTCCGGTGCCAGCAGAAGAAAGATCAAATCGACCGGACGTTCGTCGATGGCCTGGAAATCAACCGGTTGTTCGAGCCTCGCGAACATACCATAGAGCCGCTCCAGCGACTGCAGCTTGCCGTGTGGAATAGCGATTCCGGCGCCGACACCGGTGGTGCCCAGCCGCTCGCGTTCCATGAGCACGTCGAAAATGGCGCGCTCATGCTCGCCGGTCAGATCCGCCGCACGCCGGGAAAGCTCCTGCAATACCTGCTTCTTGCTGGTCGCGTGGAGATTGGCGATGACGGTATCAGATGAAATGAGATCGTTGATCTCCATGACCTATACCCTAACGTAAGCTGCCGTCGCGAAACAAGGGGTGTTTCAGGACGCAGAATTGGCCGGATCGATCCAACCGATATTGCCGTCGTTCCGCCGGTAGACCACGTTGAGGCCGCCATGTG
The DNA here is from genome assembly GCA_038152725.1 of Rhodospirillaceae bacterium. Classification (GTDB taxonomy): domain Bacteria; phylum Pseudomonadota; class Alphaproteobacteria; order Rhodospirillales; family Casp-alpha2; genus TMED8. The sequence goes on along the minus strand of JAYOXJ010000157.1, from coordinate 6,637 downwards.
CGCTGTTTCGGAACATCACCAGGGGCGTGCCCCCAAGGTCTAGCCGCATCACCGCTTCGCCCACCGACAAGGAGGCGATTTGAGTCTCCATTTCGGCGATGATCACGGGTGCATCTTCGTGCGGTTCCTCGTCGGAGGTTTCCGGCTGGATCACGTATTGCTGCGCCAGCAACAGGTCTTCGCCGCCGCGGGCACGCTGGTGGTGATTGGAGAGCCGGCGCTTGTAACGGCGGAGCTGCTTGGAAACGCGTTCCAGGGCACCGTCGAAGGCACCGTAGGCGTCGCCGCCCGAGGACGAACTCTGCACCACCAGACCGCGCGGGCCCGGATGTACCGAGATGTCAGCCTTGAGTTCGCCGCCGTCGCGCGAGAACACGACGGTCGCGTCGATGGCATGATTGAAATACTTTTCGACGACTTCGAGAAGGTTGTCTGTGGCATGGGCGCGGAGCGAATCGCCCACGTCCAAGTTCTTTCCAATGACGGAGATGTCCATGTATCGAGAAACCCGTTTGATGGCTGGCGTATGAACTCTGATTGTTCGTTTTGCGGGGTGGCGATATTCGCCCAATTTCGTGGCGATAAAACGACAGTTTTTTGGTCCGCGAGCTTCCCCGGCCGGCGAAGGAGGGGACATTAGTTGCGGTTCCGGGGCAAGTCAACACAACGATTTGAGCGCCTAAAACCGGCCGCTGGGCACGCTATCTTGCCTTTTCGCGCCGCCGCTGGACGGAGGACGGAATTCGCATTGCCTCGCGGTATTTTGCCACCGTTCGCCTGGCCACGTCGACGCCGTCGGCCTGCAGCAACGAGACCAGTTTATCGTCGGAAAGAATTTTTTTCGGGTCCTCGGCGTCGATCAGGGTCTTGATCCGGTGGCGTACCGCCTCGGCCGAATGAGCGTCGCCGCCGGCGCTCGACGCGATCGCCGGCGTGAAGAAATATTTCAATTCGAAGATGCCGCGCGGTGTCGCCATGTACTTGTTGGAGGTGACACGGCTGACCGTGCTTTCATGCATCTCGATGGCATCGGCGATGTCGCGGAGCACCAGCGGCTTCAGGTGCTGGACGCCGTCGGCGAAGAACCGCTCCTGCTGGCGGACCAATTCCGTCGCTACCTTTAGGATCGTGGTGGCGCGTTGATGCAGCGCCTTGACCAGCCAGTTGGCCGCTTGAAACTGCTCGGTAATGTACTGCCTGTCCTCGCGCGAGCGCGCCTGGGAACGAACGCGGGAATAATACTGGTTGTTGATCAGCACCCGCGGCAGGCTGGCGCTGTTCAGCTCGATGATCCAGCCGCCGCCGGGGGCCGCGCGCATGAGCACGTCGGGGGTCACCGGCTGCGCCACGATGGTGTCGAAATCCCCTGCCGGGCGCGGATTGAGGCCGCGGATATCTTCGATCATGCCGGCAATGTCCTCGTCGTCGCATTGGCAGATCCGCGCGAGTTGCTTGAATTCGCGCCGCGCGACCAAGTCCAGATTTTCGAGGAACTTCGCCATGCAGGGGTCGAGACGGCCGCGTTCGCGGAGTTGCAGCGCCAGACACTCCTTCAGGTCGCGGGCGAAAATGCCGGTCGGATCGAACATCTGCAGGCGTCCGATAAGCGACTCCACGTCAGTGACCGTACAGCCCAATGTTTCGGCGACTTCCGCGGTGTCGGCCCTGAGGTATCCGGACTCGTCGAGCAGATCGATCAAGTAGGCGCCGATCAGGCGTTCGCCAGCGTCAGGACATTCGAGCGCAAGTTGCTGGAGCAGATGATCGCGGAGCGACGTTTCCTCGGACAGGAACTGTTCCAGATTGGGATCGGACTGGTCGAATCCGCCGCCGGATGCGGCATAGGCCGGTTCGGAAAACGCCGGTTCCTCCCATGCGCCGGGCCCTTCGAGCGCAGGCTCGGCGGCGAGGGTGTCGTCATGGGTGTAGAGATTGTCGTAATCGGTGTCCAATCCCATGTCGGCTTCGATGGTTGCCTCCGCCGGGCGTTCGAAATCGACCTCGTCTAGCGCAGATGGGTCCGGGTCGCCGTCCGCCACCAACTCGTCGGCGTGAACATCCTGTGGGGCGTCGTCGAACTCGTCGGGTCCGCCCTCTTCGCGTTCGAGCATGGGGTTTTCCTGCAGTTCCTGCTCGACATAGGCGGCGAGGTCGAGGTTCGACAGTTGCAGCAGTTTGATAGCCTGCTGCAATTGCGGCGTCATGACGAGCGCCTGGCTTTGGCGCTGCTCGAGACGGGGGGTCAGGACCATGGGGAAAAGTTAAAGACTGAAGCGGTCGCCCAGGTAGACACGGCGAACGTCCTCGTTGCCGACGATATCGTTGGGCGCGCCTTCCATCAGCATCATGCCGTCGTGAATGATGTACGCGCGATCGATGACGTCCAAGGTTTCGCGGACATTGTGGTCGGTGATCAGGACGCCGATACCGCGATCCTTCAGATGCGCGACAAGGTCGCGGATGTCGCCGACGGCAATCGGGTCGATGCCGGCAAACGGTTCGTCGAGCAAAACGAAATGCGGGTTCGACGCCAGCGCGCGCGCGATCTCGACACGCCGCCGCTCGCCGCCGGAAAGTGCCAGCGCCGGGGTGCGGCGGAGATGGGTGATGGAGAATTCGGCGAGCAGCGCTTCGAGAATGGCCTCGCGGCGCTCGCGCGATTTTTCGACCACTTCGAGCACGGCGCGGATGTTGTTCTCGACAGTAAGCCCGCGGAAGATCGACGCTTCCTGGGGAAGATAGCCGATGCCGAGCCGGGCGCGCCGGTACATCGGCAGCGTGGTGATGTCGGTTCCGTCGAGCACGACGCTGCCGTGGTCGGGGGGAATCAGGCCGGTTAACATGTAGAAGCAGGTGGTTTTGCCGGCGCCGTTGGGGCCGAGAAGCCCGACCACCTCGCCGCGCTGCAATTCCAGGCTGACACCGCGGACGACGGGGCGTTTCTTGAAGCGCTTGCCAATATTGATGGCGGAGAGCCCACGGTTATCGGCGACCAGTCTCGGGCCGTTCGCCGTTTCCGTCCTCGCTTGATCCGAACCGCTTTTCAAATCAGCTACGCTTTCATACCGTTGGCCGTTTTCCGGTCTTTTTCGTTGCCATGCCCGACGGCCCGGAGGCTCATGCGACAGCGTCCTAATTGCTGCGTTTGCGTGGCTGCAAAACACCCCTTACTCGATTTGTAGCGCCGTTGGCATCGGTCTTGCAAGAGTGGAGTCGGCTGATCCCGTTGTTCAGGTTCACTTCGGCGCTGCAACCGTTCAGCGTATTGCCGTCCTTGAGGATGCGGACATCGCCGGAAAGCGTCGCAATGCCGCTCTCGGCGTTGTAGACGCCACGCTTCGAAAGCGCGGTTTCCTGCGGCGTCGTCACCTTGACGTTGTCGAAGGCCTCGACCCGATGCAGTTTGTTCTCGCCGTTTGTGCTGCGCTTAAAATATGCGGCCAGCACGTCGGCGTGCAGGAACTTGCCTTCCCTCTTGGCCATGGCGTTGCCGCGGGCGACCGCCATCTGTCGCTTTTCCCAGTACTCTAGTTGCTTTTCGGCGGTGATCAGGTCGGTCGGCGTGATCAACCGGACCTCGCGCCCGCCGGTCAGCACCAAAATGCCGTCGTCGACGTTGTAGACGGCCTGCTCGCCGTAGGCGGTGCCGTCGGGGGATTTGATGCGGACCTTACCGATGGCGTCGAGGCGCCAGATGTCGTTCTTGCCGCCATTCTGCTGGCGATAGTAGGCGCGGAGTTCATCGGCGAAGACGGTGACAGGGCCGCGCACGGCGCGCGCGTTGCCGCGCGCGATGAACACCAGGCGTTCCTGCTGCCATTCGATGCCGTTGTCGGCATAAACCTCGACCGGCGCTTCGCCGCCGCTGAAATTGAGGCTTTGGGCGCGCGCGGCTTGCGGGGCGACGGCCAGGCCGGCGACCAGTAGGAGGGCGGAGAACACATACGCGAACGATTTGGTCATCAGCTAGGCGGTTTCGCTCCGGGATAGAGGGTCAGCTTGGACTTTCCCAGGAAATATATAACTTTTCCTTTATTGACCATGCGAAAGCCGGAAGATTGCAACTGCCCGAACGGCCCCTGGCCGTGCACGGGGTCGTTGCTCTCGGCGATACCGGCGGTGAGATCGATGATGGCGCGGTCGGTGCGGAACTCGTAGCCCGAGTCATGGTAGAGATTGACCGATCCGGCCAGGTTCAACTTCTTTTCGGCACGCGCGAAAACGCCGTCGTTGGCGGTCAGCACCAGCCAAGTCCCGTCTTCGAGGGTAATGTCCGCCTTCGGCATCACCAGCGTCACCTTGGACCCCGACTGCGAAACGTTTCGCGCCAGGTCGGCGGTGATCGAAAACGGCTGGTTATCGCTGTCGGTGCCGACGTAACGGGGGTTGATCATGCTCGGGTCGTCGGCACCGGTGAGTTTGAGCACGGTGACGCCGAGCCGGAAGCCGAGATCGCCGGTATTGATGTGCGGCCAGGCGACGACGAGGGCGATGAGCAACAGCGCCACCACCGGCAGCAGGAACTTCATCAGGCTGACGAAGCGGCTGTAGGCGCGCGAATGCCGGCTACGCTGGGCATTGTCGGACAGGAACGCGCTTTGCCGAAGCTCCGGTGAGGCCGGTGCGGCGGGCTGGAATTCGCTGGGGGTATCCAATGCCCGTCTCGAGGGGATCACGCTACGCCGGCGCGCAGGCAGTCGTGAACGTGGACGATGCCGATTGGGCGGCGTCCTTCGATGACGAACAAGTTGGTAATCGAGCGGTCGTTCATAATGGCAAGCGCCTCGCTGGCGAGGGCATCGGGGCCGATGGTCGCCGGCGAGCCGGTCATCACCTCTCCGGTCTTGCGGGTGAGGAGGCTGGAATCCATGTGGCGGCGCAAATCGCCGTCGGTGATGATGCCCAGGAATTCGCCGTCGGCGTCGACGATGCCGACACAACCGAAGCGTTTCGCCGTCATTTCCAAGAGCGCGGCGGTCATCGCCACGTCCGGCCCTGTCAGTGGAAGGTCGTCGCCGCCGTGCATGATTTCGGATACCTTGAGAAGTCGCCGGCCGAGCTTGCCGCCGGGGTGCAACGCGTGGAAATCGGCGGGCGAAAATTCGCGCCTCTCCAGCAGTGTCACCGCGAGGGCGTCGCCAAGCGCCAGCATCATGGTCGTCGACGTCGTCGGCGCGAGGCCGATGGGGCAGGCCTCTGGCGCGTCGGGCAGAATGAGCGCGGCATCGGCGGCCCGCGCCAGCGCGCTGTCCGCAACCGAAGTGACCCCGATCAGGGGAATCGAGAACCGCGCCGCGTAGGCGACCAAGTCGGAGAGTTCCGTGGTCTCGCCGGAATTGGACAGCATGTAGAGAGAGTCGTCCCGCGTGATCATGCCGAGATCGCCGTGCGACGCTTCACCGGGATGGACGAAAAACGCCGGCGTGCCGGTGGAGGCAAAGGTGGCCGCGATCTTGCGGCCGATGTGGCCGCTCTTGCCCATGCCGGAGACGACGACCCGGCCTTTGGTCGCCGCCAGGATTTCGAGCGCATCGAGGAACGGCTGGCCCAGTGAATCCGCCAGCGCCATCAAGGCTTCCGCCTCACCGGTCAGCACGCGCCTTGCTGAAGCAAGGTCTCCGCTGTCGATAACGGCCTCGACGGAAGCGCCTTTCGAATTATTGGGCATGATCGATGTACTCATGCGGATAAAACGCTCGGCACGCGCCCATCATGCGCCGAAGGCTGTATGAGGTCAATGGAAGCACCCCTGGTCCACGGGCGTCAGTGGGAAAAGATATCGGTGTCGGCCCAACCGGCGAGATCCAGTTCGGCGCGGGTCGCGATGAATTCGAAGCAACGCTCGGCCAATTCGGCGCGGCCTTCGCGTACCAGCATGACGTTGAGCCGTTCGCGGATGGCATGCAGGTTGAGCACGTCGGCGGCGGCATAGCGCGTCTGCGCGGCGCTCAGCTTGGCCGCGGCCCAGTCCGACGACTGCTGCTCCTTGGAAAGCTCGATCCCGAGCAGTTCCTTGGTGACGTCCTTGAGGCCGTGGCGGTCGGTGTAGGTGCGGACCAGTTTCGAGGCGATCTTGGTGCAGTAGACCGGCGCGGTGACGACGCCCAGGAACGCCTGCATCGCCGCGACGTCGAAACGCGCGAAGTGGAACAGCTTCAGGGTGTCGGGATCGGTCAGCAGCCGGGTCAGGTTGGGCGCGTCGTAGATGCCAGGGGCGAACTGCACGAGATGCGCATTGCCGTCGCCCGACGACAGCTGCACCACGCACAGCCGGTCGCGGACCGGTTTCAGTCCCATGGTCTCGGAATCGATCGCCACGACCGGCCCGAGGGCGAGGCCGTCGGGCAGGTCGCCCTTGTGAAGCGTCACCGTCATGGCGTCGTCCCGACGAGGAGGAATGGTGCCCAGGAGAAGACTCGAACTTCCACGACCTTTCGGCCACTAGCACCTGAAGCTAGCGCGTCTACCAATTCCGCCACCTGGGCAGGGTGCGGAGGCGCCAGGGGCGCCGTCACGGGACCGGAGAAATAGTGGCGCCCCGGTCCGCTGTCAAAGGGTTTTCGTCGCGGTCCGGCGCCGCTGCCGCGGCCGCGGCGAATTCATCCTCCCCCTGCGGGGTCGGGCTGTACTATAAGCC
>JAYOXJ010000156.1:2037-8307 GCA_038152725.1 Rhodospirillaceae bacterium | reverse complement strand
TCAATAATTTGAGCGGGCGTCCGGACATAGTTGTACATCTTGGCTTCGTCGATTGCCGGATATGGGATGTCGTCCATTTCCTGGTACAGTGTATCCTGGCCCATGTCGACGATGCGGCCGTTCTCATCCTTGTACCAAAGCCCTTTGATGCCGCACAGATCCTGCCCCTGGCGAAGCCGCTCGTTGATCCTGAGCATGGTCAGGTCGCCCTCGCCCTTGCAGGCAAAATCAGTGAACGAGAGCGCTTCGTGCGGCACGATGGTCGGATACTTGCCGCCGGCGATGATCGGCGCGTCGGTGACCGCGCGCAACCGTTCGACCAACTGCCGCGCCGCCATGGCGTAAGGCGCCATGATGCTCATGGTGATCAGGTCAGGGCCTATGCCGCGCACCAAATCGACGGCGAGCCGCAGTTCCTCTTCGGTCACCGGCAAGTGGTGATTGGTGAAGTTGTTCTTGAAGAACAACGCAAAAGAGTCGACGCCGTCTTTCAGACACATGGCATGGAAGATGCGCGCCGGGAATGATTTGTAGCAATAAAGCGACACATGCAGTACGCGCGGCGCATCTTCGGCGCGTTCACGATCAAGCGGGTTGGCGCGAATTTCCTTCAGACGCGCAACGGCATCGAATCCGTCATCACTGCCGGCAACGCCAGTTACGAACTCCAGCCGGGCGCCGTCCGTTGCGGGCGTCCTATAATCGCTACGATGCTCCATTCGATCACCTTCCTGCCCGTGGTTATGCCACAAATCGCGGGTGGGTGTATAAGTTTTCTAACAAAATCATAGGCTTTCATTCCATGTTGCCCGCCACACGGAGGCCAGATTGCGTTCGAAAGCCGGCCATGTGAAATCCAATTCCACGGCACGGCGGGCGCGCTGGGAGAACTGGGCACGAACGTCGGGGCGCGTCAACGCGATGACGGCATCCGCCAATTCGGCAGGCTCGAAATCGCAGAGACGGCCGGTCTTCAAGTCGGCGACGTAGTCGGCCGGACCTCCGCACCGGGTCGACACCACCGGCACACCCGACGCCATGGCTTCGAGGCCTGCAATGGCCAGACCTTCGTGGATCGAGGTAATAAGAAAAACATCGAGACTGCGATAAAACTCGCGGAGCGCATCCGGCCCTAGCATGCCGGCGAACTTGACGGCGCCAGTCACCCCATGGCGCCCGGCCATCGCCATGAGGCGAGGATTCGCCTCCCCGGTCAGCGCCAAATCGGCATCGATGCCGCGGGCGCGAATTTCGGCCAGCGTCGCAAACAGGAGATCCGCGTTCTTGCGCGGATCGTCGAGGCGGCCGGCAAAGCCGATCCGGAGCCCGGCATGGGCGGGCGCTTCCCCCGGCGTGAAAAAATCCGCGTCGACCGGGATCGACAGCCGCCGGATGGTCTTGGTGCGGTCGGGGGCCAGTGCCGTCAGTCGCTCCACCGTGTCCGCGCTGACACCGCACACCACGTTGTCGGCCGCCAGCACGCGGCCCTGCTGGCGCAACAGAGCGGGAGTAACCAATTGTGCATCCACGATCTGACGCCACCATGCCATCGAGCGCCAGCGTTGCCCGCGATCGCCGGCAAGGTCGGCCGCGCACCAAACTAAATGCCGCACGCCGGCCGACGCCAACGGATTGGCGATCAGCACCGTACCACCGACGGCGACGTGCCGTTCATGTGCGTCGATCAACGCGCGCCAGTTCACAGACGGTGCCGTGTAGCGCTGCTCAAACCAATGTCCGGCGGACGGCACCGAGACCACACGCACGCCTCCGAACGCTGACGCGTCAGATTGGCCAGCGGCGAGTGCATAGTAAGCGATAGTGACATCGTGGCCGGCTACCGTCAGCGCGCGCGCCATAATCCGCGCCTTTGTCGTGACCCCTCCGGCCGTCATCGGCGGCAGAGTCGTAATCAGTGTCTTTTTAGGCATGGCTTTCGATCCGCGACCCTGTTCAAGCGCTGTCTTTGCCGAGAATAACATCGATGGTCCGGCTTGCCGTCATCCGCCATGAAAAGTTCTGCGCGCGCCGCCGCGCACGCAAGGACAAATCCCGGCGCATTTCGTCGTTGTCGAGCAGGCCTTCAATGGTATCGGCGATGTCATCGACATTGTGAGGATTGAAGAACCGGGCAGCATCGCCAAGGACTTCCGGCATCGCGGCAGTGTTCGAACTGGCGATCGGCGCGCCGCAGGCCATCGCTTCGACCAGCGGATTGCCGAACGTTTCCACCGTCGATGGGAAGACGAACAGCTTGCAGCTGAGATAAAGCGTTCGCAACTCGGATGAATCGACGTGCCCTAAGAATTCGATGTGCGTCTCCATGTCGAGGTGCGCAATCAATTCTTGAAGCCCGGCGAAATAGTCGTCATCGACGCCGCGCCCGGCGATCTTGAGGCGCACACCCGGACGCGACCTGCGGACCCTGGCGATGGCCTGAACAAGGGACGTGAAGTTCTTCTGGACGTAGATGTCGGACACCGCGAGCAGGAAGTTATCGCGATGGTCCGGCGCTTTCGAATCCAGGAATAGTTGTTCGACGCCGTGAGGTATGATGACGATCCGATTTGAGAACGCGTTGAAGAAGGCGCGATCGACGCCGCGTTTGGCGTACTCGGAAACCGCGATCGCACGCCGGCATCCGGCGAAAGATATGAATGTCGCCGCATAGAGCATCGCCCAGTAGGCCAGCTTCAGCGGGCGCCGTTCGACAAATCCGACGCTGACCGCATTTCGCGCCATGACGACGTGGTTCTTGGCACGAAACGGACCGTAGTTGGCCGGCGAGAACGTGGAATCGACGACCAAGCGTCGCGCCAGGCGAGGCAGATCGAGCTGCTCGCGGATCAGGACGCGCCAAAATCCGCGCGGATAACGCTGGAAATGATAGGTGACATTCTCGAGGTCGGTCGGCAGCACGGAATCTTGGTCCTCATGCAGGCAAACATGGACATCGAGGCGGTCGTCGGCCGCCATGAGCGGCAATATGTTGCGAAGATAGGTAACGCCACCGCCAGTTCGCGCGTGCAACGCATTGATCAACACCCGGTGACGCGAACGTTCAACAATTTCGCGGACTACCGTGACCAATCCGGCGATATGTCTTTCCCAGGTGAACAACTTGCGCGCTCGTTTGCGCCCGCTTTCGACCAACCTTCTACGGCATTGCGGATCGTCGTTCAGTTCGCGAATGCGAGTCACCAGATCGTCGACGTCGCCCAATCGAAAATAAAGCGCGGCATCGCCGCAAATTTCGCGATGGATCGGTATATCCGACACGATCAGCGGAACACCGGACTGCATGGCTTCGACCATCGGAAAACCGAAGGTTTCGGCCATCGATGGAAACACGAAAGCGTCGTAGTCACGCAGCGCGTGTTCGAGCGCGCCGTGGTCAATCCGGCCCATCTTCAGAATGTCGCCAAATGTCGGGTCGGTCAGCCTTTTCAATTCCGGCCCAGCGTTATCCCAAGCACCGAAATCAGCTGCTTCCATGGTGATCCGCGTCTGCGTCTTCAGCCCTTGTTCATTGAGCACGCGGGTTGCCTCGGCGAGGGTCACCGGGTCCTTGTGGGGATAGTAAACGGATACATAAAGCAGCCGGATCGTACCATCCGCGCGCCACTCCCGTCGTTCTCTATCGATTTCGAAGCGCGGATTGACACCAAGGTGATTTACCGATGCGGTATCGACGAGTTTGGGGTCGTAGTCGGCGGCGGCTTCGAGTGCGACCTGGGACGGAAAGATCGTCTGGCGCGAGCAGCGCGCCGACCACAGCATCAAATGCCTGCGAAGGAAGGCGGAAAAGCGTTCGCGCCAACTCAGGCGCGGCAGCACTTTCTCGCGATAGACGGGATTAAGATAAATTTCGCCCTGGACCAGCATGACTTGCGGGATCGGCGGAAACAGGATGCCGTAGTTGGCGGACGAATACACGACATCCGCACCGCTCTCCCGAACGATGCGGCGCCAACCGATCTGCTCCCATAGAAACCGGTGAATGGGACCGAAAAAACGATTGGTCACCGTTTTCACCGTGACCGAGCCGAGGTTCCCACTATCGATTCCCCGAAAACTGGCCGGAACGTAGATGATCGCCTCCACGTCTTCGCGCGCCAGGTAGTCGATCAGGTTCGTCGTATAGGTGACGATACCGCCTGTATTGGCGGAGATAGCATTGACGATAATCCGCATCGGACGGACTTAACCAAGAATTGATCCGCTGTCGAGCGAACAATAAGATACCCCGGTGACACGATATCCCCCGAATCCCAAGCCGCGACGGCCGGTTAAATGAGCTTCAGCCATCTGTTCCGATACGGCCGTTCCCTGACACCGGTGGCGGCGGCATCCAAGGCCGGTCGTTATCTGGGGCGCCATCTCACCGCTTTGCTCTCCGACCGATTTCGTGCCGGCCGATCCGCATTCCCCGATCCAGACAGCGTTCCCCGCCTCGCGCCACCGCCCGCTGGTTTTTCCGATCTGGCGCCGGCACTTGCCGACAATGAACGGCGGCGGCTGGAAAACCTCGCCGCCAACCACGCTGGGCACAAGTTCGACCTCCTCGGCAGCGGCTGGGTCGAGGTGCGCCATGGCATGAGCGCTGCCGGCTTCGAGGGACACCGGCACCTCGCCGGCGAAGCTGCCACAGACCCGGACGCAATTCTCGCCCGCCTGTCACCCGGCAACCGAGCACCCGCCGCCGCGATACGAACCCTCCTTTCACCGAACTACACGGCAATCGACTGGCAAATCGACTTTCGCTCCGGCTATCGCTGGCGCGAGGATCGTTCGAGTGCCGCCGCCGCCTACGGCCACGAGCCTGGCGTCGACGTCAAGGTGCCTTGGGAATTGGCACGCTTGCAGCATCTGCCCGGGCTCGCTCTCGCTGCGCGCCTGGGCAATCCGGAGATGCGCACGGTGTGGCAGCGCGAATGCCGCGACCAGATCATAGACTTCATCTCCGCCAACCCACCCGGCTACGGCGTCAACTGGCACTGCACCATGGATGTCGCCATCCGCGCCGCCAATATGGCGATGACGCTATGGCTGCTCGAATCCGACGCGGACATGGCCGGCTTCGAACGCGAACTCCGCGCCAGCCTCGCCGCCCACGGTCGCCACATTTTGGCCAATCTGGAAAACCGCGCCGCCGTTCGCGGCAACCACTATCTCGCGGACGTCTGCGGCCTGGCGTTCGTCGCCCGGGCACTTCAGGAAACCGACGAGACGGCAGAATGGTGGCGCTTTGCCAAAGGCGAAGTCGTCGCGGAAATCGACCGCCAGTTCTATGCCGACGGTAGCAACTTCGAAGGCTCAACTTGTTATCATCGGCTGTCGGCGGAGATGGCAGCCTACACGGTCGCACTGATCCTCGGTCGCGACGGCACCGAGAGCCTGCCCGACAACATCGGCACTCGGCTCCATCGGATGGCGTGCTTCACCGCGGACGTCACCAAGCCCAATGGGCTGGTCGCGCAGATCGGCGACAACGACAGCGGGCGGTTTTTCAAACTGGGTGCCGGCGATTTCGACGATGCTCTGGCGTTTCAGTCGCTCGACCATGGCGCTTTGATCGCCATCGTTGATGCACTGCTTGGCGCTGAACCGGCCCCTCGATTCACCGCCGAGCACGCCATCACCGCCGCGCTCGCTGACGGCCGACGGTTGTCTTACGACGCCGCGCCCGCGCCAGCCACGACCGTAGCGGAGACGGCTGGGGCGCCCGCGACCATGCCGAAAACGCCACTGGGGGCGGAAGTGGTCATCTTGCTGCCCGCAGGAGCGCTCGACGGCATCGCCAGCGCTGCATATCGCGATTTCGGACTCTACGTTTGGAAATCTCCACGATTGTTTCTGGCAGTTCGGTGCGGTCCGCTCGGCCAGAACGGGCATGGCGGACATGACCACAATGACCAACTGGCCATCGAACTGCAGATCGACGGCGTCGACTGGCTGGCCGACCCCGGCAGTTACGTCTACACCGCCGATCCGAAACTTCGCGACGCCTACCGTTCGGTAATGGCCCATACTTCGCCCCGACAACAAAGCCGTGAACCGGCCTCGCTTTCACTGGGCATGTTCCGCCTGGGAGACGCCGCCAAAGCCCGCTGCATCGCGTTCGACGTTAGCGGGTTTCTTGGCTGTCATCTTGGCTTCGGCACGGCGATCTACCGCGCCATCCGGATCGAACCCAACCGCATCCGCCTGCGAGACATGGCTGACGGCAACGCCGATTGGGAACGTGAAATCGAAACCGTTACCTTGGCG
>JAYOXJ010000156.1:0-2027 GCA_038152725.1 Rhodospirillaceae bacterium | reverse complement strand
CTTGGCGTCGGCCGAAGAGGTCCGTCGTCACTTTGAAATTCGGGTTCCGTTTTCACCCGGTTACGGTTTACGTGAGGCCAACTAGGCTGAAGCCGGCTCAAGTAGTTCGGCCAACGCCAGCGCCAGCGCTTCCGTCGCGACCCGTACGTTGTCGAGTTCCAGGCTTTCGTCGGTGCTGAGCGCCATGCGACCGACGCTATTGGCCTCCCCGGTCCCGAACATAGCGACAGGCACTCCGGCAGCGGCGAATTCACGCGCCAAGGTCTCATAGGCGGTTCCGTAGATGCCGGGACGCGGCTCGCCAAGCTGTTCGACCGCATCCCGAAGGGAGGAAACCAGGACCTCGCTCTTGTCGTTCGGCACGACCGCCGGCAACAGCCGCCGCCGGCGCACCTTGCACACCACGCCCGGCACGGCGACCACGGCGCGGCCGATCAGATTGGTGAGTTCGCTTTGCACGACCTTGGGGTCCTCTTCCGGCAGAAGCCTGCGGTCGACCAGGAGACGCACGGCGTCGGGCACGTAGAGCGCGCCGTCGCCGCCGGCTACCTCGGTCACAACCAGGGTCGGCGCACCGATGCCCTCGACCTCGGAGCGGCGCTTGGCAAGCGCGCTGCGGTGCTTGTAAAGCTCGGCCAAGATGATCGCCGTCGCCTCGATGGCGTCGGCGCCGCCCTGCGGCACACCGACCGGGACGGCACGGCCAACCACGTCGACATCGAGGTCGAGAACGCCGGTCGCGGTGGCGCCGACCGCATCCGTGGCGCCCGGCACCACGGCAAAGTCAGGCCGGTCGCCGGCGACCTCAAGCAATTTATGCGTCCCCAGCCAACTTCCGGTGATGCCGTCGAAGGTGATTTGCAGCTCGATACGGCCGTTCAGCCCCTCGGCACAATCCTTGAGCGCTGCCATGGCAAACACATAGGCCGAAATGTCGCCTTTACCCTCGCTGACGCCGCGCCCGAACATACGGCCGTCGTCGATCACGGCACCTTGCGGCAGACGCGTCCAACCGGCACCGGCCGGCGGTGTATCGGCATGCGCGGCAAGCACGATATGACGCCCGGTCCCGGGTGATTGGCCGAATTCCAGTTCGACGGTGAGATTATCGTAGGGTTCGCGGTCCAGCTCGGCGGCACGTTCCGCATCGACGGGAAGGCGCCGCACCGGAAGCTCCATGGCATCCAGCATATCGGCCAGCTTGTCGGCCAGTTTAGCGACCTGTCCCGGTGGGTTTTCCGAATTGATCCGGACCATGTTGGACAGAAACGCGAATTGCTCAGCGCGTCGGCCGACCAGATAGGCTTTGATAGCCTCAGCAAAGCCCGCGTTGCTTTTCCCTGTCATTTGCGAGAGTTTTTCCATTGCGTTGTCCGCTGAGGCTTGCAAACTGGCGGCTGCGCGTCAATTTCGATTATGCCATCAGCGCCACGTTTTGAGCCGGAGTCTTCATGGCCACCCCCGCTTCCCTAGAGATGATCGAGCGCCTCATTGGCTTCGACACCACCAGCCGCAATTCCAACCTCGAACTGATTTCCTACATCCAGGCCTACCTCAAGGACCTCGGCGTCGACAGCATGCTGGTTCACAACGTCGAAGGCACCAAGGCCAATCTGTACGCCACCGTTGGCGATGCCAGCAAGTCGGGCGTCATGTTGTCGGGCCACACCGATGTCGTGCCGGTCGACGGCCAGCCGTGGGATACGGATCCGTTCAAGTTGGCCGAGAAGGACGGCAAGCTGTTCGGCCGGGGTACGTCCGACATGAAGAGCTTCATCGCCATTACGCTGGCCATGCTACCGCGCTTCATCGAGCGCGGCCTCGATACGCCGCTGCATTTGGCATTCTCGTACGATGAGGAGATCGGCTGTATCGGTGTCCGCCGACTGATCGAGAAGTTCCAGCACATGCCGGTCAAGCCGGCGATGTGTATCGTCGGTGAACCCACTTCCATGCAGGTGGTCACCGGCCACAAGGGCAAACGCAGTTATAAGGTGCACGTGCGTGGCCTGGAAGCCCATTCCAGC
>JAYOXJ010000155.1:0-8343 GCA_038152725.1 Rhodospirillaceae bacterium | reverse complement strand
GCTCGGCGTCGTCTACATGCTGCTGTTCGGGCTCGGCTCGATCCTCGGCATGGCCCTGTTCTCGGCGATCATCTCGCTGCCGCTCCGCAGCGCCAAGACGATGACCTGGGTGCACAATTCGCTGCACGCGGCGGTCGGGCTGGGTACCGTTATCCTCGGCGCGATCACGGTTTACCAGCACCTGGCAGCCTGAACGGCAATCAGGTCACCAGCCCTACTTCGCGCGCCTTGATCTGCAAAGCCAGCGCCTTGGAATAGATGCGGCACTGCGCGAGGCTTCCGGCGATGAACCAGAGCCCCGGCTGGGGCGTCGGCCGCCACATGTTCCGAAGCTCGCCGTCCTCGCCGAAGCCCCAGACGGGACCGATCCGGTCCGCCACCTCGTCACCGAAAAGCAGCCTTGCCGTGTCCTGCAGGTTCTTGAAGCCGGTGGCGCAGACGATGAGGTCCACAGCGATTTCCGTGCCGTCGGCCAGCCTGACGCCCTTCTCGGTAAATCTCTCGATGCGCGCGCAGTCGAGCACCTTGATCTTGCCTTCGGCGATCAGTGTCGAGGCGCCGACGTCGAAGTAATAACCGCCGCCGCGCTGCAGATAGCTCATCTGGAAACCGCAACCGTCGACGCCGTCGTTGAGACGGAACCCGCGCGCGGCGAGCGCGTCATGGAGCGGCCTGTCGGCCTCCTTCGAGGCCTTGGTCATGATCTGGTAGCCCTGCCTGAGCACCGGATAGGGCGCCGACATGGCGAGCAGGTCGCAGTCGTCGGTTGGGGGGCCCTCGGCATAGATGGCGTAGGGCTTCTGCGCCTCGGCGAGCGACACGATATGGGTCGACGCCCGCTGCACCATGGTGACATCGGCGCCGGACGCGTAGAGATCGTGCGCGACGTCGTGCGCCGAGTTGCCGGTACCGATCACCAGTGCCTTCTTGCCCTTCCAGGCATGGCCCTCGTCGTAGGCACCGGAATGCATCAACGTACCCTTGAAGTCCCGGAGGCCGGGCAGATCGGGCATGATCGGGATGGCGCTGACGCCGGTCGCCATGACGATGTGCCTGGGGCGCATGACACGCATGCTGCCATCACCCCGTTCCAGCGTCACTTCCCAAAAACCGGCGTCATCCTGATAGCGACCCGACGTCAGCTTCGTCGAGGTCCAATAGTTCAACTCCAACGCCTCCACGTAGTGCTCGAACCAGTTGGCCAGCATGTCCTTGGGGATGTAAACCGGCCAGGTCGGCGGGAACGGCATGTAGGGCATGTGGTTGACGTAGACCTCGTTGTGCAGGACGAGGGAGTGATAGCGAAGCCGCCAGTTGTCGCCGATGCGAGGCAAACCGTCGACGATCAGGGTGTCGAGCCCCAGGTGCGTGAGGCGCGCCGCCGCGGCGAGGCCGGCCTGGCCGCCGCCGACCACCAGTACGGTCGGATCGTGGTCGGCGTAGGCGCGCTGGCGATTTCGGATGTCGAGCCAGTTGTCGCCGCCCCATTCGCGTTTGAAGGCGTCGCCGCCGGCACGCGCCTGGCTCAACCGCTCTTCGTGGCCGGCAATTTCACTCAGCGCCGTCATCAGGATCCACGCCTGATAGCCACCGCCCTCGGCCGGCACCAGACGCAGAACGCCGTCACAGTGCCCTGACTCGGTTTCGAATTCGATGAACCCTTCCAGGCAATGGGTGCCGGCGCGTACCACCGGCCGGGGCGGCCAGCGGCTTTCGGCGAGGCGGAAATCCTCGGGCCAGGCAAGTGACAGGCGTTCGGCCAACCGCGCCCCAATGGCATCGCGGCCGCTGACCGTGACGATGTTCCAATCGAACGCAAGTACGTCGCGCCAATGGCAGGCCGGCGCGAACAGCATTTCCGCCGCCTCGACGTCGCCTTCGCCGACCGCTGCATCGAAGCGGGCGATCCACGCTTCCATGATCTCCCTGGCAGCGTCCCCCTGGGGCAGCACCATTTCGCTGTCCTTCGGCAATATTTCCCCCCGATCCCCGCAATCGTTATAGCGCGGGTTGTTGCGGGGTGCCAGTAATCAAGGCGCGGATCAGCTGCCCATTACATACCCTGGCGGGCGCGGAACTGCTGGACGTAGTCGGTCGAGGGAAGATCGTCGCGGAAAACCGGATCGGCAAGCACCTGGGCGAGGAACTGGGCGTTGGTGGATGGCCCCTCGATCGTGGTTTCGGCGAGCGCCGCCAGCATCGCCTCCATCGCGCCGGCCCGGTCCGGCCCCTTTGCGATGAGTTTGGCGATCATCGGGTCGTAATAGGGCGTGATCTTGTCCCCGGCCCGCACGCCGGTGTCGATGCGGAGGCTTTCAGAGGCCGCCGGCAACTCGAAGCGCGCGATCTCGCCCGGCGACGGCAGGAAATTCTTCTCCGGACGTTCGGCGTAGATGCGGCATTCGACCGCGGCGCCCTCAGCCACGATATCGTCCTGCTTGGGCGACTGGAACGTACCCGCCGCGAGTTCGATCTGCCAGGCGACCAGATCGACACCGGTGATCATTTCCGTCACCGCATGCTCGACCTGAATGCGGGTATTCATTTCCAGGAAGTAGAAATGATCGGTGTCGCGGTCGTAGATGAACTCGATGGTGCCGGCCCCGGTATAGCGCTCGTGATGGACCAGCGACAACGCCGCCTCGCGCATGGCCCGCAATTCCCGTTTGGGAATTTGCGCCGCCGGTGCTTCCTCGATGACCTTCTGAAAGCGGCGCTGAACCGAGCAGTCGCGCTCGAACAAGTGCACGCCGCCACCGTCGCCGAAACCGAACACCTGGACCTCAATGTGGCGTGCGTTCGGGATGAAGTATTCAAGATAGACGGTACCGTCGCCGAAGCTGCGCTCGGCTAATGCCTGGGTGGTCTCGACCTGGGCCAAGAGGCCGTCCGGTCCGTCGACCTTGCGCATGCCGATGCCGCCGCCGCCGGCCGCCGCCTTGACCAGCAGCGGAAAGCCGACTTCCATGGCCGCCGCCTCGACACCGGCGATATCGCCCTTCGAGAAGCGCGGACTCCCCGGCAAAACCGGCACGTGCGCCGCCTTGGCGATATCGCGCGCGCGTTCCTTGTCGCCCATGTCCTCGATGGTCTTCGGCCTGGGGCCGATCCAGGTGAGGCCGGCATCGATCACGGCCCCAGCGAACCGCGGGTTCTCGGCCAGGAAGCCGTAGCCGGGATGTATCGCGTCGGCGCCGGTTTCGCGCGCCGCTGTCAGAATGGCATCGACATTCAAATAGCTTTGCTGGGCCGGCGGCGGACCGATCAAGCGCGCCTCGTCGGCCATCTCGACGAAAAGCGCGTTGGCATCGGCCTCGGAATGGACGGCAACGGCCGCAATGCCGAGCCGCTTCGCGCTCCGGATCACCCGACACGCGATCTCGCCCCGGTTGGCGATGAGAATCTTCGAGATACTCACGGTGCTACCCCCGCCTTGGCGCGCGGACCCAAACCGACCTTGAGGCGGTTTTCGGCCAGGGCGATGTAATCGCAGAGCATAGGCCGCGTCTCGCGCGGATCGATGACCTCTTCTACGGCCAGCGCTTCCGCCGTCCGGAACGGCGAAGAATAGGCGCGAAGCTCGGCCTCGATCTCCTTCTCACGCAGCTTCGGGTCTGGCGCGGCGGCGATCTCGCGCCGGAACGCGGCGGCGACGCCGCCCTCCACGGGCAGCGAGCCCCATTCACCGGTCGGCCAGGCGATCTTGAGATCGATGTCGTTCTTGTTGCAGGTCGCCATGCCGGCCATGCCGTAGCATTTGCGGATGACCAGCGTCAGCGTCGGCACGCTTAAGCGCCCGGCGGTGAAGACCGCGCGCATGCCCTCGCGGAGCGCGCCGTCGGTCTCGGCCTTGAGGCCAACCATGAAACCCGGCACATCGACGAAGAAAACCAGCGGAATGCGGAAGGTATCGCAGAGTTCCATGAAATGGATCTGCTTCCTGGCCGCGTCGGCATCCATGGCGCCGCCGTAGACCTTGGGGTTGTTGGCGATGATGCCGACCGGCCGGCCGCCCAAACGCGCCAGCATGGTGATCAGTGCCTTGCCGTAGGTCGGCCTGATTTCGAAGGTCGAGTCCTTATCGACCACCATGCCGACCAGCTTCCGCATGTCGTAGGGCTGGGTGCGCTTTTCCGGCACGATGGTGAGCAGTTCCTCGTCCATGCGGTCGATCGGGTCGTCGCACGGCGTGACCGGCGGCAGTTCCCAGACGTTGGACGGCATGAACGACAGAAAGCGCCTGATCTGTTCGAATGCGTCCTGTTCCGACTTGGCGGTGTTGTGAATGGAACCGGCCTTGTCGACCGCCACCTTCGGTCCACCAAGCTCCTCCTTGGTGATGTCCTGGCCGAGCGAGCGTTTCACCACCGGCGGGCCGGCGGCGAAGATCTGACTGGAGCCTTCGACCATGACCGAGAAATGCGACAGGATGGCGCGCCCGGCGGGGCCGCCGGCCGCGGTGCCGAGCACGGCGGAAACCACCGGCACCTCGCCCAGAAGCTCGACCGAACGCTCGAAGCCGTCGACGCCAGGAAACACCACATAACCCCGGCGTTTGGCGGAGGTCACCGTGCCACCGGCGCCGTCGATCAGATTGATCAGCGGAATCTTGTAGTGGTGAGCCAGGGCTTCGATATAGCCGCCCTGGCCGCCCTTCCGGCGCATGGCGCCGAAGGACGTCCCGCCACGCACGGTGAAGTCCTCGCCGCCGATGGCGACAGGCCGGCCGTCGATCCTGGCGGAGCCGGCGACGTAGGTGGCCGCCGTCAACTTCTTGAGTTTTAAGTTCTCGTCGTATTCGCCGGTACCGGCGAGTTGGCCGATCTCGCGGAACGAGCCCGCGTCGGCCAATCCCTCGATGCGCTCGCGGATGGTGAGGCGGCCGGCGGCATGTTGGCGCTCGATATTGGCCTCGCCCCCCATTTCACGGACGTCGGCCCTGCGCTTGGCGAGTTCCGCCATGCGCTCGGCGCGTTCGCCCGCCTGGTCGCTCAACTCTCGATCAGACACAGCACCTGGTCCTCTTCGACCGAGTACTCGGGTTTCACCTTGATCTCGGCGAGCTTGCCGGCAACCGGCGCCTCGACCGGGATTTCCATCTTCATGGATTCAAGGATCATGATGAGCTCGCCGGCGGCGACGCTATCGCCCTCGGCCTTTTCGACCTTCCAGACCGATCCGATCACCTCGGAAAGCACTTCCGTTGTCGCCATGTCTTCGTTCCTTTCTTGTCGTATCAATCAGTATGTGGTGGGCCAGGTGGCCATGCGATGTTCGCCGATGCCCTTGGAGCGTCGCAGCCGGTGGATTTCGAGCTGCTGCATGAGATAGCGGCGCGTATCGGCCGGGTTGATCACCGCCTGGACGCCGTAGATTTCGGCGAGACCGTAGGCGGAGCTGTCCTTCATCATCTGCGCTAGAATCTCGGCCTTCTTCTCATCCGGGACGTCCTGGCCCCAGGTGACGATCTCGGTCGCGTAGTGGCTGTCCATGAAGCTGATTTCGGCGGTCGGCCAGGCGCAGACGTCGTCGGAATTGCGGCCGCCGCCCATGTTCAGATATGCCTGCCCATAGGTCTTCCGCATGATCACCGAGAGCTTCGGCACCGTGCACATCTGTAGCGCAGTCATGAAGTTCATGATCTTACCGGGCGCCTTCAAGCGCTCGCCCTCGATACCGATGACGAAGCCGGGGGTATCGACGAGCAGGATCAGCGGAATATTGAAGCTGTCGCACATGACGGTGAAGCGCGTCGCCTTCTCGCAGCCGGCGACGTCGAGCGCGCCGGCCTTGCCCATCGGGTTGGACGCAATGAAACCGACGACCTCGCCGCCGAGGCGCGCCAGCCCGACCGATACGGTCTTGCCGAAGCGCGGCTTGAACTCGAGGAAGCTGCCCTGGTCGGCGATGCATTCGATGATCTTGCGCACATCATAGCCCCGCTTTCGCTCCAGCGGCACGATGTCGAGAATTTTCTGCGCCGCCTCGTCGGACCCGGCCGGTACCGGTGCCGTCGGCGGCAGTTCCATGTTATGGGACGGCATGTAGGAGAGGAAGCGTTTCACCTCCTGGATTGCCTCTTCGTCGGTCTCGACGACGCGGTCGATCAGGCCGGTGACGCGCTCGTGCAACATCCAGCCGCCCAGCTCCTCGGCCTCGACCTTCTGGCCGATGGCGTAACTGGCGAGGCCGGGGCTGGCGACCGCCAGGATCGCGCCCTTCCGCATCACCGAGAAGTCGGCCAGGCAGGTGTACCAAGCGGAGGAGCCGTAGCACTGACCGAGCACCGCCGAGACCCAGGGTGTCTCACGCTTGCGCACATACTGCTGCGGGTCGTGGCCCAGGTTGGCGCCCATGCCCTTGGCGCCCATGTTGTCCGGCATGCGGGCACCCGACGACTCACCGAAAAACACCAGCGGAAAGCCCTTCTCGGTGGCGACCCGTTTGACGTGTCCGATCTTTTTCATGTTGGTGGCGCTGGAAGACGCGCCCTTGGTGGTGAAGTCGTTGGAGACGATGCCCATCATCCGGCCTTCGACCTTGCCGAAACCGGCGACCTTTCCGTCGGCGGGGGTCTTGGTGCGATCCTCCGGTACCATCGACGAGACGGCCAAGAGACCGGTCTCGACCCAACTGCCCTCGTCGATGAAGGCGTCGATACGCGAGCGCGCGTTCATCAGCCCGGCGGCCTCGCGCTTGGCCAGGCGCTCGGGCCCGCCCATGGCACGGGCCTTCGCCTCGCGCGCTTCGAGATCGGCAAGCAGTTCTTCGAAACTCATGCGGATTTTTCCTTCGTCTTGGTCATCATCTTGGCGCGGGCGACAACGCCGGCGGCCTCGAGCCGGTCGATCTCGGTTGGATCGAGACCGAGATCGCCTGCCAGCACCCCGGCCGTATCGGCGCCGGTGGCACGCCCGGCCCAGGCGACGGCGCCGGGAGTCTGAGAGAGCTTGGGAACGACTCCCGTCACCGTTACCGGGCCGAGCGTTGCGTCTTCGACTTGGACCAACATGTCGCGGGCGCGGTAGTGCGGGTCGTCGAAAATGTCCTGAACGTTGTAGATGCGGGCCGCCGGCACCTTGGCTTTCTCGAGCGCCGCTTCGAGATCGGCGAGATCGAGCGTCGCCGACCATTCGGCGACCAGCGCGTCGATGGCGACCTGGTTTTCGGCGCGTGCGACGGCGGTCGAAAAACGTAGATCGCTCATCAGTTCGGGTTTACCCATGGCCTCGACCAGGCGCTTGAACACCGGATTCACGGCGGCGGCCATGACGATGTAACGGCCGTCGCGGCTGGGGTAAATCGAGTTGGGGGCGTTGCCGGGAAGGAGCGGGCCGGCGCGTTCGGCGATGATGCCGAGCTGGTGGAACACCGGCACGTGCGGCTCCATGAAACTGAACGAGCCCTCGTAGAGCGATGAGTCGACGATCTGCCCTTTTCCGGTTCTATGTCGCTCGTTCAATGCCATCATGGCGCCGAAAGCGGCGTAGAGGCCGGCGATGTAATCGGCCATCGAGGTGGCGACGCGCGGCGGCGGACGGTCGGGATCGCCGTTGATCTCGCGAAGCCCGCTGACCGCCTCGCAGACCACGCCGTAACCGCCGCGGGCCGCATAGGGGCCGTCCTGGCCGAAACCGGAGATACGGACCATGATCAGGCCCGGATTCGCCTTGGCGAGGTCTTCGTAACCGAGGCCCCAGCCTTCGAGCGTACCGGGGCGGAAGTTCTCGACCACGAAATCGGCCTTCTCGCAGAGCGCGCGCACCAGGGCGCGGCCCTCTTCCGTCCGCAGGTTGATCGAGGCGATGCGTTTGCCGCGCTGGATCGAGGTGTTGTAGAGCGAGACCCCGTCCTTGCGATGCGAGAACGATCGGATCGCATCGCCCTCCTCCTGTTCGATCTTGATGACGTCGGCGCCGAAATCGGCGAGCAGACGCGAACAGAATGGGCCGGCTACGGTCGAGCCAAGCTCAACCACCGAGAGGCCGGCGAGCGGCCCCGATTTCTTCGTCATGTCGTTCACAGCAGGTACTTCCGATAGTCGTGGAACCATTCGCGCGCGGAACGGATGTTCTCGCGCTTGAGGCGCTCGGCCTCTTCCGCCTTGCCCGCCCGCATGGCGGCGAGGATTTCCTGGTGCTGGCGCATGCCTTCCTGCGCGCGGCCCGGCACCAGGACCAGGCGGCGGATCAGCACGCGGGTGCGGTCGTAGAGACTGTCGAGCAGACCGGAAAGGACTTCGTTGTCGGCGGCCTCGATGCAGCGCCGGCGGAACAGATGCACGGCATCTTCGTAGGCATCCAAATCGTTCTGGGCGAGCACCGGCGCCATGGCGACGCCGAA
>JAYOXJ010000154.1:2785-8398 GCA_038152725.1 Rhodospirillaceae bacterium | reverse complement strand
CCTAAACTAGGAATTCTAATTGGCGTTGGCGGGCGCCAATTACGCTAATACGATTGGCCCCGCTTCGGGGGGTGGTACGGGGGACTAAACTTTTCTGCGTCCTGATCGGGCGCATAAGGATTGCCGACCAACGGCGACCGCGTGTCTTGAGGATGCCGTAACGGGTGGAAACGAGGAGACTTCTGTGATGAAGACCAATCACCATATCGATCGCGCCACCGTGCCAATCGGTGCGCGCCGCTCCTATACAACTGCAATCAAGGCCGCGCTCGTCGCTTTGGCGATGCTGGCAACCGCCGGGACCGGCCTGCCGGCTTACGCGGATTTCGCCGGCGATGCCAAGAAGGCGGAATCCAAAGGCAGCGTCAAACTCAACGACATCGACGCGATCAAGAATTTCCTGAATGCCTTCAAGCTGAAGAAGCTGGGCAACCTGCAACTGAAGAACGCCAAGTTCGATGACGGCGCGCTGGTCGCCGACGTCAACTTTATCAGCATGGATTGGGTGTTCATGGCGTCGTCGGGCGGCACCATCAAGAACACCTTCTTCACCTTCTCGCCGAAGATCAAATTCAGCTTCAAGAAGCTGTTCCGCAAGGTGCCGGGGATGGACCTCCTCGATATCCTCGTCTTCAATGACCAGATGTTCGCTGTCGCCGGCGCCGACCTGAAGCTTTCCTCCGGCGACCTGCCGGGCGGTGCGCGCAAGCAGCTCGACCGCTTCTTCGAAGGCAGCGACTACACGCTCGAGATCGCGCAAGGCGCCAAGCTTTTCGGCACTCTCGATATCGGCAAGTCGAAGGATCTCGACAAGGCGATCAAGTTCCTCGGCGGTCAGTCGAGCAAGGTGCAACTCACCGGCGCGCTCTCGACCAGCCTGTTCGATGCGCTTTTGGAGGGCAAGCCGCCGGTGCCGCAACTGACGATGACGGCGTCGCTGCCGACCTTCCGCCCGAAGATCGGCGGTCTCGTGCAGTTGCCGGCCAACGTGCAGTTCTCGTTCAACTCGGTGCTTTCGACGGAAGGGGCCTCGGTCGGCTTCAAGGGCCAGACCGATTTCAAGATCGGCGGCCAGACGGTCAACATGTCGCTCGCCGAAACCCTCACCCTCGATACCTCGGGCGCGCCCGAACTCTCGGTCGAGGCCACCATCTTCGACGGCCAGCCGTGGAAGAAGGCGTTCGGCCTGCCCTTCCTCACCATCGAGGACTACGCCATGGAATTCACCGCCGACGCCTCGGGCACGCTTTCGCTCTGTATCAGCGGCAAGACCTCCATCGGTGACAAGGGCTTCGCGGTTGCCGCGTCCGGCCAAATCGGTTCGACCACGGCCGGTTTCCCGCTGCCTGAAAAGGTCAGCCTGGAAATCGACGACGGCCCCAACAAGGTCGGCTCATTGTCGCTCAAGGCCTGCTCTCGATCTACCGCGACCTCTTGAAGGTCGGCAGTGGCGGTAACATCAAGGTGCCGCTCAACTTCGTGCCCGACGTCGCCATCGTCGGCGTCGCGACCGGCCAGGGTCCGAAGATCGCGCTCAATCTCGAGGCCGGCGCGGCAAGGCCGGGTTCGACATCTCCGGCGCGTTCCGCCTGCTCGGCTCCAACGTGGCGACCGTGGAAAAGGCTTTCCTCAGCGCCAACGAAGGGATCGAGATCCGGGCCAACACCAAGAAGCTTGGCGTCGGCCCGATTTCGCTGCCGACCGGCAGCCTCGAGGTCGTCGCTCGCGTCGACCGCGAGGCCGGCACCGTGCCGCCGCCCAAGGTCTCGATCCATACCGAGGGCCTGTCGTTGTTCGGTTCGTCCTCGACGCTGGACATCACCATGCTGCTGACCAGCGCGACCATGGCCGCCAACCAGAACTTCGGCAAACTGTTCCAGTTCGACTTCAAGGCCTTCGCCGGCATCAAGGAGGTGAAGTCGATCACCGATCTGGCCAAGGCGGACTTCTACCTCGCCTCCTCGCTCAAGTCGGATCCGGCCGGCTGGATCCGGACCGAAGGCAAGAAGGCCGTGCAGTCCGCTTTCGACGAATTGAAGCCGGGCCTCAATGCGGCCGCCGGCGAGCTCAAGAAGGCGCAGGCCGAGGTCGACAAGCTCAACAACGAGATCGCCAAGATGCGCGAGACCGTGAAGAAGGAACGCGGGTCCGCCACGCACGACATCAAGAAGGCGGAAGCCGAGGTCAACAAGCTTCAGGGCGACCTCAATTCGCTGCAATCGAAGATCAACACCAACAAAGGCAAGATCAAGAGCTGCAACCAGGACATGAAGGTCTGCTGGTGGCAGCCGTTCAAGACCAAGTGCAAACACGTCCTGAACTATCCGGCACGTGGCGTTTGCGAGGCGGCGAATACGCCGTGGCGTGCCGCCATCGCCGGGCTCGAGGTGGCCAAGGCCGGTGTCGTTGCGGCCAAGTTCACCGCCGAGAAGACGCTGCAGGCGATCCGCGCCGGCATCACCGCGATTCCGATCGATGCCGATCCGCGTATCGTCGGGCTCTTCACCGCGCTCCATACCGCCAAGATCGCGCTGACCGCGGCGGAGGAAACCGTGAAGGGCATCGGCAACTTCACCGACCTGCTCGCCAAGGGCGTCGGTGCCGTCGGCCAGGCCGACGTGTTCGCGCTCGAGAACGGCGCGATACGCGGCTCCCTCAGCCAGAGCATCAAGGGAGAGCCGATCATCCTCGACCTCGCCTTCCGCCTGCTCGGCAAGTCGTACAAGAACCGCTTCGCCTTCTCGCTCACAGACTGGGCGTTCAACGCGAAGCAGTTCGAGGTGATCGCGCTGGCCGCCGCGGTGAAGACCGTGGTCAAGCTCGGCAAGGAAGCCAAGATCATCCCGCACGTGCTCTTGAACGAGGTCGAGAAGCTCTACCTCAAGCGCCAGGCCGAGGTCGACGCCTACGTCGCCAAGGCACTGGAAGGCGGCGGCGTCGGTTCCGATGAGGAATACGCGACCGCATCCATGGGCCACGAACTGACCGTCGACCAGCGCGTCAACGCGATCAAGATCAAGGCCTCGGAGGACGCCATCCTGGCGGCGCGCGAGAAGGTGTTCGGCATCCAGAACGACGTTCTGGCGAAGAACGTCGACGAACTGCTCAAGGCCAACAAGTGGGTACCGATGCCTGGCGCGGCGCTCGATATCGGCGCCGGCGCGAACGGCACGGTCTGGGTGATCGGCACCGATCAGGGCATCTACCGTTGGAACACCGCCAAGCGGTGGGACAAGATGCCCGGCGCCGCCCGGTATATCGATGTCGGCCCCAACGGCGAAGCCTGGGTCGTCAACTCCGGCCATCAGATCTTCTATTTCGATGGCAAGGGTTGGCAGCAGATGCCCGGTGCCGCCAACGACATCGGCGTCGGCGCCAACGGCAAGGTCTGGGTCATTGGCACCAACGGTGAAGGTGGCGGATACGGCATCTACCGTTGGGACGGCAAGTGGGAGAAGATCGCCGGCAGCGCGGTGCGTATCGACGTCGATCCCGCAGGCAATGCCTGGGTCGTCAACAAGAATGGCGGCATCTACCGCTACGACGGCAAGAAGTGGGTGCAAGCGCCGGGGGCGGCCAAGGATGTCGGTATCGGCGCCGACGGTACCGTCATCGTCATCGGCACCGACGACAGCCCCTACGTCTGGACCAACAACAACTGGAAGCAGATGGCCGGCAAGGCGCGTGAGATCACCGTCGACCGTAACGGCAACCCGTGGGTGGTCAATGCAGCCAAGGGCATCTTCTCGTGGGACAAGGCCGCTACGCTGCGGCCGAGCAACCCGTCGGTGAAGCAAATCCGGCAGATCCTGCCGAACGGCGTCGGCCTGTTCCAGATGCAGCAGTCCAAACGCTGCCTGGATAACTCCGGGTCACGCGACAAAGGTGCCAAGGCGCATATTTGGGACTGCAACCCCAACAACAACAATCAGAAATGGAAGGTCGTCTACAAGGATGGCACATGGTTCAACCTGGTCGTTCAGGCAACCAACATGTGTCTCGACGTCGAGGCGGCTTCCAAGAATAACGGCGCCAAGGTTCACCAATGGCCCTGCCACAACGGCAATAACCAGCAATGGCGGGTCGAGGACCGCGGCAACGGCTGGTTCGGCCTGGTTTCGAGAAACTCGAACAAGTGCCTGGACGTGTACCAAGCGAAGACCGGTAACGGCAGCAAGTACATCCAGTGGGGTTGTCACTACAACGGCAATCAGCTGTTCCAGTTGTTCTAAGCTGAACCGAACCAACCCGACGGGGCGGCGACGGAAACTTTCGTCGCCGCCCTCGTTGTTTCTGTACCCTCCCCTTGCAGGCAACCCGGGTTTTCGGCTTATCTGACACCATGAGCAAGTTGGTCCGACGTATCATCCTGGGAGTTGTCGGCGTGCTGTTCGCCGCCGTCGCCGGTCTTGGCGGCTGGCTGGCGACGTCGCTGCCCTGGCAAATACCGCTGTTCGAATGGCATATCGATGCGCCCGGCATCGCCAAGCCGGTGCGCGTGCTGCCCGACGAGAACGGCGTGCCGACGATCACCGCCGAGACCGCGAGCGACGCCTATTTCGCGCTCGGCTACGTGCATGCCCGCGAGCGTTTCTGGCAGATGGAAAGCATGCGCCGTTTCGGCGCCGGCCGGCTATCCGAGGTGCTCGGCCCCCAAACCATCGACAGCGACAAGTGGATGCGCACACTCGGGCTCTACCGTCTGGCGGAGCAATCCTACGACGCGCTGCCCGACGCGACCAAGAATGCGCTCCAAGCCTATGCCAAGGGGGTCAACCACTGGCTTGCCAGCGACGTCGGCCTGCCGTCGCTCGAATTCGCCCTGCTCCTCTACACACCTGAGCCCTGGAAGCCCGCCGACTCACTGGTGTGGGGTAAGCTCATGGCGGCCCGGCTTGGCGGCAACTGGGGCGACGAGGCATTGCGCGCGCGCATTGCCGCGAAGATCGGGCCCGAAAAAGTGCGCGAGCTCTGGCCCTCCGATCCGCCGGGCGCGCCGGTCACCATCGCCGATGTCCGCGCCGGCGCCGGCGCCGTCGCATCGCTCGCCGGATTGCCGGCGTGGCCGCTCGAGAACCCGGGCGCGCCGCGGGGCGCTTCCAACGTCTGGGCGCTGGCGCCCTCGCGCACCGATACCATCGGCGCCTTCCTGGTCAACGATCCGCACTTGGGTTTCCAGGCGCCGATCATGTGGTACCTCACCCGCATCGAGGGACCCGAACTCAACGTCTCCGGCGCCACCGTGCCCGGCGTGCCGTTCGTCATCCTCGGGCACAACGCCTCCATCGCCTGGGGTATGACCTCGACCCAATCCGACATTGCCGATCTGTTCGTCGAGAAACTCGTCGATGGCGAACCCGGCAAGTATGTCGCCCCGGACGGGCCTAAGGATTTCGACAGCTACGAAGAGGTCATTCGCGTCAAAGGCGGACGCAGTGTCGTCATCAAGGTGCGTTCGACCCGCCACGGACCGGTGATCTCGGATCTCCGCGGCCGCATGCAGGGCATTATCGGCGAGGGATACGTGGTCAGTCTGGCCACGACTTACCTGCAGCCGGGCGACATGTCGTCGGCCGCCTTTCACGACCTCAACCGGGCGAAGGACTGGATCGA